>NZ_BAABBP010000031.1:0-44601 GCF_039538025.1 Comamonas faecalis | reverse complement strand
AGTCGGCTCGATGCTCCTGCACCATGCGCACGGCGCGCTCGCGGACCTCGGGTGAGAACTTGTTTGACTTGGTCATAGCTCCATCTTCTCAAGTGTTGGAGCCTCCTCAAAACCCGGGGCGGTTCAGTGCGCGGGTAGTCTCGTCGTCGAGCCCGGCCAGGCCCCGTTCTATACGCTTGAGTTGCTCAAGCGGGATGGCTGCGCGAGATGCCAGGTCGCTAAGCTTCAATTTAGCCTTCGTGCGAAGTGCACGTATGCCACCAGAAGAGGTTTGTCCTGCGCTACCTATGTTCTTCAATTGCATCTCACTGTCCAGATCATCAATTAGCTCAATATGCCGCAACGTCTCCCTTTTCGCAGCCCCCCAATGGGCTATTAAGGTCTCACCTCGCCTGTTGGGTTACCCGAGGCAGCAAAGCAAAAAGGGCAACCCACTTGGGTTGCCCTTTTCACATCAAGTGGTGCCGGCAAGAGGAGTCGAACCCCCGACCTTCGCATTACGAATTAAGACAGCCATACCCTACAGAGGGGGTCCGGGCTTTTAATAAGGCCGGAAAACCCTTATGGTTACGGGCGTTTGGGTCCATTTCGTTAGTCGCTCACCCTACCGGCTTCTAACTATGGCCCTTATTATTCCGTTACTAGAAAGGGCTGTCAATGACCACCTCCATCAAGCTCACACAGAGCGCCATCAAGGGGCTCCCCTTCGTCCAACCCGACGACAAGAAGCGCCAGCACCTGTACTTCGACACGGAGTTGAAGGGCTTCGGCGTCTGCGTGGGCGCGAAGGCCAAGACCTTCTTCGTGCAACGCGACCTCCAAGGCAAGACCGTCCGCACCTCCATCGGGCGGTATGGGGTCTATACCGTCGATCAGGCCCGGGAGGAGGCCCGCGAACTCCTGATGAAGATGGGCAAGGGGATCAACCCGAACAAGGAGGAGAAGCCCGCCGCCTCCGTCACCTTCGGGGACGCCCTCGACCTGCACCTGAAGTCGAACAAGAAGCGATCCGAACGGACCCTGAAGGACTACCGCTATTTGTCCGACCAGTACCTGAGCGACTGGCTCAAGAAGCCGCTGACGGAGGTCACCCGGAAGGACTGCCGCGAGCGTCACCACAAGATCGGGGAGAAGAACGGCCCCTATGTCGCCAACAGCGTGTTCCGGGTGTTCCGCGCCGCCTACAACCACGCGCTGAAGATTCATGACGAGTTGGGCGTGAATCCGACCATCGCCGTTGATTGGTTCCCGGAGGAGCGGCGCAAGGCGGCGATCCCGAGTGCGGACCTGACGGCTTGGTACAAGGAGGTCACGGCGATGACCAACCCGATCCGCCGGGACTACCTCCGCTTTGTCCTGTTCACCGGCCTGCGCCGCGAAAGCGCCGCCGTTGTCCGCTGGGAGCATATCGACTGGGAGAAGAAAGCCCTGCTGATACCGCGGCCCAAGGGCGGCGAAACGCGGGCCTTTCTGCTACCCCTGTCTGACTTCCTCATCGACTTGCTCAAGGAGCGGCAGAAGTGCGAGCAGGCCAAGACCTTCTTCCCGGGCTCGCCGTGGGTGTTCCCGGCTGAGAGCAAGAGCGGCCACATTGCGGAGCCGAAGGAGAAGCTGGGCGTGAAATTCACCGTTCATGGCCTGCGCAACACGTTCATCACGGTCGCGGAGTCGCTGGACATATCGCCCTACGCCATCAAGATGTTGGTGAATCACAGCCTCCCCGACAAGCAGGACGTGACCGCGGGCTACATCAGCCCCGAACTCGACCGCCTCCGGGCTCCAATGCAGGAAATTTCCGACCGCCTCCGCCTCCTGTGCGAAGGCGAGAAGAAAACCCAAAAGGGTCAAGCAGTTAGCCGGAATGCGAAGCCGAAGAAGTAAAGGAAAAAGTATATAGATCAATGACTTAACAAGACTTTTCGCTTTACGGACACACGCGGAAGTCTTATAGTCTCGCCATATCCCGAAAGCCCGCCAGCGGGCTCCCCGGGACGTATCAGAAATGGAGAACGAACGAGCCAGGTGGCTCGACCTTCGCCAGTTCTGATGCGAGTCATCCGAGGGGAAGCGTTCGAGCTGTGTTTATCGGCTCCGCGCTTCCCCTTCTTGTTTCTGGTGGGCGGCGCGGACGTTCTTGGGGACCGCCCGCAATGAGGAAACCTACAAAACCCCTCACCAAGTACCTCCGCCCGACTCAGGCGGCGGAACTCATCTGCAAAAGCTATCCGTCCTTCTACCGGATTGCCAAGTCTGATCCGACCTTCCCGCGCCCATACAAGCTATCGGGGCGCACGTCCGTCTATGACATTGACGAGCTGATCGCATGGCGCGATGCCCAACCGGACGCCCGGGGCGTCCGTCAGAAGTCGCTCCTCAACCTCGCCCAGCGTTGCGCGGACTTCTCCTTGGGCGAGAACGCCGCCCACCCCTTCGTGCGGGGCTACCTGCTGGCCGGGGGGACGCTGCGGGAGCTGGCGTTGGAAACCGACCTGCCGGAGGACGGCTTGGCCGTCCTTGTGGAACCTGACGGCAATCGGGAGCTGGACGAAGACAGCCTGAAGGCGATCTATGTTCAGGCCGTCGCGCAAGTGCTGCGCCGGGAGAAGGAGCTGCGCCGCCGCGTGGAGGAAAACCCCGCCGCGACCGATGACCCGGACTTCTCCAAGGCCCTGTTCGACCTGGACGAGGCGCACCGCCTGACGTTCGGGCGGACGCTGATGGAGTACCTGTTGAGGGAGGGCCGCGAAGATGGAACCGCGTGATGTCCTCGATACCCAGCAGGCCGCCGACTACCTCCAAGTGTCGCGCCAGCTCCTCGAACTCCTCCGGGTGAAGGGCGGCGGGCCGCGCTACGCCAAGTTGGGCCGTCTGGTCCGCTACCGCCGGGCCTCGCTGGACGAGTGGCTGGCCTCGAAAGAGCAAAGCCACACGGCGGAGGGCGTCTGATGGAACAGCTCAAACACGACACCGCCGCCGCCATCGACTTCCTGCGCCGCTGGTCGCCGGGGGATGACTGGTGCCTGACGGCGATCATCCCTGACGGTAAGACCGAAACGCGGACCTTCCGGCCCAGCGAGGCGGACGCCGCCGCTGACTGGATCGAAGGCCATCAAGGCAAGCGCAACCTGTACTTCCACGTCAATCCGGTTCGCCGTCCGCTCGACGTGAAGGCCAGCAAAGAGGACATGGCCCGCCTTGTCTGCCTGCACGTTGATATTGACCCCCGGGCCGGAGAGGACCCGGCGGAGGAGAAGGAACGCGCCCTGAAGCTGCTGCGTGCCTATACGCCCAAGCCCACCGTCATCGTGGATAGCGGGGGCGGGGTTCAGGCGCTGTGGAAGCTCGACCCGTCCGACAAGCTGGAGATTGGCGGCAACATCGCCAAGGCTCAGGAACTGGAAGCCTACAACATCCAGTTGGAGAAGGTGTTTCAGGCGGACCACTGCCACAACTGCGACCGCATTCTCAGGCTGGTCGGGACCATCAACGTGCCAACCGCGAAGAAGGCGAAGAAGGGCCGCAAGCCTGCGCTCGCCCGCCTTGTTGAGTGGCATGACGCGAGCTACCCGATTGAGCAATTCACCCCCGCCGTCCGCGTCCAGACCGTGGGCGATGCGCTCCCGGGCGGACGCCCGAAGGTGAAGATCACCGGCAACGTCCCTGACGTGGGCACCGATGAGCTGAAGGCATGGGCCGCGGAGAACGGCAAGAGCATTTCTGATCACTGCTTGGCGCTGATCGCTACCGGGCAGGACCCGCTGGACCCGACCAAGTACCCCTCCCGGTCGGAGGCCCTGTTCAAGGTCTGCTGCGATCTGGTCCGGGCCGAAGTGCCGGATGAAATGATCTTCGCCGTCATCACCGGCAGCAACGAGATTGCCGCCAGCGTGCGCGATAAGCCGAACTGGGAAGGCTATGCCCTGCGCCAGATCGAACGTGCCCATGAAGAAGCGATTGACCCTTGGCTGCGGAGGCTGAACGAGAAGTACGCCGTCATCCTCGACATCGGCGGCAAGTGCCGGATCATCCGGGAGGTCTGGGACCCGGCGATGAAGCGGACGCGCATCAGCAAGCAGTCCTTCGAGGACTTCCGCAACGGCTACCGCAATCGCAAGGTCATCGTGGCCCACAACGACAAGGGCCAGCCTGTCGAGAAGGCCGTGGGGGTGTGGTGGGTGGATCACCCCCAACGTCGCCAATACGACACCATCGTGTTTGCCCCCGGTCAGGAGGTGGAGGACGCCTACAACCTTTGGCGCGGGTTCGCCGTCGATTCGCTACCGGGCGACAAGCATCAGCCTTTCCTGCGCCACGTCCGGGAGAACGTCTGTTCTGGCAATGACGAGTGGTACGGCTACCTGCTGGGCTGGATGGCTCGCGCCGTCCAGCACCCCGACACCCCGGGCGAAGTGGCCGTGGTCCTCCGGGGAAAGCGTGGCACCGGCAAATCGTTCTTCGCCAAGATGTTCGGGCGTCTGTTCGGGCGTCACTTCCTACAGGTCAGCGACTCGAAACACTTGGTGGGCTCCTTCAATGCGCACCTGCGCGATACCGTGCTGCTGTTCGGTGATGAGGCTTTCTTCGCGGGAGACAAGAAGCACGAGTCAGTGCTCAAGACCCTCGTGACGGAGGAGCAATTGGTGATCGAGGGCAAGGGCGTCGATGCGGAGGCCGCGGCCAACTTCACGCACTTGGTTCTCGCCTCGAACGAAGATTGGGTGGTGCCTGCCGGGCTCGAAGAACGGCGCTTCTTCGCCCTCGACATGGCCGACGACCACATGCAGGACAACGCCTATTTCAAGGCGATCCGGGACGAACTCGAAGCCGGGGGGTTCGAGAACCTGCTGCACTTCCTTCGGACGTATGACCTGAGCAACTTCGAGGTGCGCAAGGCCCCCAAGACTCAGGCCCTGCGGGACCAGCAGGCCGAAAGCCTGCGCGGGTTCGAGGCGTATGTGTTCGACCTGCTGTGGTCGGGCGAGGAGCCCGAGGGGACGGTGGAGCATCCGAACGGGGGCCGGTTCGCGCTCACTACGCCGATGCGGGAAAGCGCGACCGAATGGCTGAAAGCCAACGTGCGCATCACCTCCAACAAGATTCAGGCGGTGCTGGAGAAGAAGTTGGGCGCCACGAAGGACGTGGATTGGAGCCGTGGCAAGAACGGGCTGAATGGGTACTACTGGGACCTTGAAGCCCTGCGTGCGGCTTGGAACAAGTCCATGTTTCCGGTCGATTGGCCGCACCGCCCCGAGAAGAAGCCCGCCCCCTTCTGAGCGCGACACGGGGAGCCCGCCGGGGCGTCCCCTGTCGAAACCGCCCCGGCATTCTGAACCTTGACGATTGATTGGAGAATGACATGAACAACGTAATGGAGGCGCTGCCGTGCGCCGGAGAAACCGAAAGCTGGACCAGCCCCAGCAAGATCGCCCAGACCATCCGCGCCTGCGGGCTGGTGCCGACCTTCACCGAAGGCGGCTGGGGTGTTCGCTTCCCTGATGACGGCCTACCGGCTTGGACGGAGGAGCTGTGGCCCGAAGGAACCGAGGTCCCGGATAGCATCAGGTGGCTTGACGGCTACCCCGACCCCGCACCGGAGAAGAAAGACCGCTGGGACAACCCCTATCGCAGGCACATGCTGAAGCAGTTCGCGGAAACCGCTGTGCCTCGCGCGACGGGCACGCCGATCCCTCCCGACGTAGCCAGGTCTGCCGGATTCACTCAGGCCTTCGACAAGGCGTGCATCATGCTCACGTTCGAGTGCGACGGCAGGCCCGAGCCGACCCTTGCGAACGTCGCCCGGGCGCTGACCCTGTACGGCATAGGGTGCGTTCGCCGCACCGAGCGCGGACGCATCGACTTGGAGACGGTAGACACCCCCGACTACCGCACGAGTCCCGCGGCTCAGGCCATGCCCCTTTCGACCCCGGACGCCATCGCCTTCCTGCGCACGGCAGTGATTCGCTGGTTCTGCTTCGACCCGGGCAAGGCGCGGGTGAAAGAGTGCTTGGACATGGCTCTTGCGCTTGGTCAGATGGATTGGGCATCCAACTGCGCTGATGAGCTGGGCGCATGGTGACGCGATCCTGATCGAGAGTGCAACGCGGAGACGGCGGGGGAAACCTCGCCGTTGTCGTTTCGACCTGCGACCCGGGCGACTGGTTGAAGGTCATAGGCAGGTCATAGGCTGGGGGAGCCCATCAACGGCGCGGGTTTGCGCACGATTACCTATGACCTGTGACCACCTGCGCCCAAATCGAAATCTCCCGACAAATCGGCTCCGGCTGTACGGTCAGGGCTTCTATCTATCTATCTTCTTCTAGTCATAGAGGTCATAGGTAGTTATAGAAACCCAATAACGGATGGGGTTCCTGAACCTGTAACCCTCCTGTGACCCCTTGACCCTGCTTCGGGGTCGAACCCCTGCCTTGGGCCGGACGCACCCGCGCACTGCCGCCCTGCTTGTTGAACATACAAGTCGGAAAACGTCCGCGGAATCGACCGCCGGAAGCGCCAGCGGCTCCACGAATCCACCCCTGCGGTTTTCGCAAGTCGGCAAAGGTTCCTTTTCCGACCGCTTCCAGCTATAGTTTCGGGGCGCTAAGCAAAAAGCGTGCCAACTTGAAAAGGAGCCGACCATGAACCGCCAGACCCTTACTGAACAAGACCTCGCCACGATGACCGGCCCGGAGCTGGTCGCCCTGCACAACGACTGCGCCGCCTCCTTGGGCAGCGAGCCGGTCAAGCGTTTCGGCACGAAGGCGGACGCGATCCGCCGGACCTGGGCGAAGGTACAGGCATGGAAGGAAAAGCAGCAGGAGGCAGCAGCGAGGCCAGCAGCGAAGCAGGCGAAGGCGAAGGGCGAGCCGAAGCCCCGCGCCCGCCGGGGAACCGACCTCAAGCCGACCGGCGAGCCCGTCAAGCCCTGCCTGATCGGCTCCAAGCAAGCCGTCCTCGTGGATGAGCTGTCGCGCCCGGACGGCGTGACGATGGCCCAGCTCATCGCCGCCCTGTCCGCCGGGGGCAAGCCGTGGCAGGAACAAACGGTGCGCTCCGGCTTCGGCTGGGACCTCAAGCGCAAGGGCTACGGGGTCCGCTCCACCATCGGCCCGGACGGCGTGGAGCTGTTCCGCCTCGTGGTCCCGGACGGTCAGGCGATCCCGGCGCACGTCGCCCGGGGCTCCTCGAAGGCGGAGGGCTGACCTATGGCCCGCGTTGCCCTGTACGCCCGCGTATCAACCAACAAAGACCAGACCGTGGATAACCAACTGCTGGCCCTGCGCGATTGGGCCGCGGGCCGGGGTCATACCGTGGTGGCGGAGTTCATCGACCAAGGCATCAGCGGGGCGAAGGGCCGCGACAAGCGCCCGGGGCTGGACGACATGCTCAAGGCCGCGGTGCTCGGGAAGCTGGACATGGTGGCCGTCACCGCCCTCGACCGTCTGGGCCGCTCGCTCCCGCACCTCATCACCACGGTCGGAGAACTCGAAGCCCTCAAGGTCGGGCTGTTCGTGCGGGACCTCGCGCTGGACACCTCCACGCCCGCGGGTCAGCTCATGTTCAACGTCATGGGGTCGCTGGCGCAGTTCGAGCGCGCCCTGATCCGGGAGCGGACGATGTTGGGACTTGAGCGCGCGAAGAAGCAAGGCAAGACCTTGGGCCGTCCGAAGGTATCGCCCGGGAAGGAGCAGCGCATTGCCGCCCTCCTGAAGGCCGGGACGCCCATCAATCGAATCATGCGGCTCGCCGGGGTGGCGAAGTCCGTTGTCTATCGCATCAAGAAGGAGGCCGAAGAATGCCCAGCAACAACCAACTGACCAAGAAGGAGCCCGGGGGCGCGCTGGCGCTGCCCGACCTCGAACCGCGACACCTCGAACTCGTGCGGATGCTCGCCGCGGAGGGGAACCGTGAGCACACGATCCGCCGCGCGCTATCCCTCACCCCGAGTCAATGGAAGCGCCTGAAGGAGGCGGACGGCGAGGACGGGGACCTGAGCCCGCTACAGCTCGCCCTTGAGGAGGGCCGGGCGGACGGAGCCGGGGAGATTGTCGCCTTCATGAAAGACAAGATGAAGAACGAAGGGGACTTCAAGGCCGCGGAATGGCTCGCCTCGAACATCTTTCAGATCAACAAGGGCGACGGGAACACCGACCAGCCCCGGGTCCAGATTTTCATCAATGCAGCCCTCAGCCCCGAGGAGTACAGCCGTGTCATCAACATCAACGACCGCGACGCATAGCCGCGCCGCCCGGCGGTCCGCCGTCCTTCTCTTGGGCGTCCTGCTACCCCTCGCCACGCAGGCGGCACCGGAGGAGCCCCGCCCATACTCCGCCTTGGATACGGTCCGCCGGGCGCAGGTCGGCACGCATTCGCCGCGCCTCGCGCCTCCCGTCCGGGTCGCCCCGGCGGAGCCCCTGAGCAAGAGGCCGGAGCCGTCCCGGTTCGAGCGCATGGACTGCCGCCCGGACCCCAGCCGCCCGCTGGAACGGGCCATCGCCTGCACCCCGACCGAAGCAGAAAAAGTAAAGTAGATCAAGGACTTATACAAGAAATAGTCCTTGCCGAGCTGTACATTTGTACAGTATGGTTCCTCGAAAGCGACCGGGCACCAGCGCCCGGCGTGTAGGTGGGAATGGCCCCTCCGGTGACGTGTTTTGGTGGCCTTCCTAGTCGTGATGACTTTTGAGAGGAGCCCGAAACATGGCAACCATCGACTTCAAGAAGGTCCCCGCCGATGTTCCCCTGACCGTGGAAAACATCGACCGGCTGGCCGCCCGTGCCACCGAACTTGCGACCGCCTTTCAGGGGCGTATCAGCAAGATTCAGCAGCAGGTAGCGGAGGCCCGCGACCGCTTCAGCCGCGAAGCTGAGGAGGTTGTCCGCGAAACCGAACCGGCCAACCGCACCGTTGCCCGCCAGTTCGCCAAGCAGCAAGAGGCGTCCCGCCTCGCCAAGTTCCGTATCAACATCGAACAGTCCAGCCGCGCCCAGCGCGAGGAACTGTTGCGCCCGTTCGCCAAGCTCGCCGCTGACGCCGAATTCCTGCTGACCCTGTACGGCTCCCCCTCGCAGGCCCTCGGGCGCGTTGCCTTGGGCGATGCGAAGCGGACCAACTACCAAGTTCAACTCGAAGGGGCCGGGCCGGTGGAACTCGAAACCGCCGCCGTGACCGCCATCGCCACGAATGACCTGCCGCTGGCCGCCGCCATCGTGACCGTTGTGGATCGTCGCCCACGCGACCGCCGCCCCTTCTCCGTTGCGGACTTCGCGGAACGGGTGTGGGGCGTACAGCACGCCGAAGTCACCGCCAAGCTCAAGGGCGTGATTCACGCCTACAAGACCGCGATGGCCGCTGACCGCGAGTTCGCACGCGGCAAGGCCGATCCGATCACGAACCTGTCGCTGGCGCTCGCGGAGAAGGCGATTGCTGAGGCCGCAGGCGGCGAAAGCGAGGCCTGAATATGAGCCTCAACAACATGACCCACGAGGAGCTGCAAAAGCTCATCGCGGAAGCCGTCCGTCAGACCCTCGTGCAGATGGGGGCCGATCCCTCGAACCCGATTGAGATGCAGCGGGACTTCCAGCACCTCCGCCAATGGCGGAGGGCCGGGGAGGACCTGCGCAGCAAGGGGATGCTTACCTTGTTGAGCATCTTCATCACCGGCTCCGTGGCCCTGTTCCTTGTGGGCCTCCGGGATTACTTCGGCAAGTGACCGGCGGCGATGGACGCGAAAGCGAAACCCGCCCGCCGCCCGGCCCGTCCGCGGGCCGGGGCCAATGCCCGGTTCTTCCGAGACGATGACCCGCGCGTGAAGGTCCGCCGGTGCCTGATGTGTGGCGGCGACTTCTGGAGCGCCCACGCCGGAAACCGCATGTGTGCGGCCTGCATCGAGAAGGCCCGCGAACTTTGAACAACTGAAGGAGTTTTGAATCATGGCAACTTTCCTGCTCTACCGTACCCGCCCCGAGGACCGGAACCCCAGCGGCCTTCAGGCCGTCATCGTGACCGCGGCTGACGAGGCGACCGCCCGCGCCGTCGCCAACGCCCAAGCCCCGAACGGCTCCACCGAGGTCCCCGCCTCTTGGACCGCCCGGGACGTGAGCACGCTGCCCGCGGATACCGCCGTCTGGATCGAAGGCGACGTGGTCAGCCTCTTGGGCATGACCCGCGGCGGCGACCCGATCTAACAACAACGAGTTCAGCCCCGGGCCGGAAGCCGTCCAACCTCACGCACTCAGCCTCGCCCCTCACGAGGCGCGGGGCGGCGGAAGGCTCCGGGGCTGTCCCCTGTTCAACTCCTCCCGCGCCCGGTGTCTTGGGCGGTGTGCGGGCTCCGCCGATGACGTGGGGCCGGGTGCGGGAAGGGGTTGGCGTATGGAGGGAGGCAACATGACCCAAACAATCCGCCCGACCCCGTTCCAAGCTCAGGTCCTGATGGTCCCGGAGGGCCATTTCTTGTTCCTTGGCGGTGGCCGCGGGGGCGGCAAGAGTTTCGGCCTACAACTCCTGATCCTGCGACACGTCCAGCAGTACAAGAACCGCGCCCGGGTCCTCGTGACGCGCCGCCGCTTGAAGTCGCTGCTCCAGTTCGCGGAGGAGTTGCGGGCGCTGCTCCGGTCCGCCTTCGGGCCGGGCGTCCAGTTCAACATGAATGATTCGATCTTCCGCCTGCCCAACGGCGGGACGATCCAGCTCACGCACTGCGAGTCCTCCAGCTCCATCAGCGACGTAGCCCAGGGCATGAACTTCTCGCTCATCGCCGTGGATGAGGCGGGCGAAGGCCCGGGGATGGAAGTGATTGACCAGCTCGGGCTATCGCTCCGCGCCCCGGGCGTCCCCCTGCGCATGATCCTTGCCGGGAACCCGGGCGGGGCGAATCACTCCGCCCTCGCGGAGCGGTACGTCACGGGCCGGGAGCCCTTCGTGCCGTTCGAGTTCGGGGGGAACTCTTGGGTGTATTGCCCCAGCGTCCTTGACGACAACCCGCACCTCCCGGACGCCTACCGGCGGAACTTCGAGGTGCTGCGCCATACGGACCCGGCTCTGTACAAGGCGATGCGGACGGGCGACTGGTCCGCGATCACGGGGGATTTCTTCGCCGGGACGTGGCGGGCCGATCAAATGGTCATCGACCATCACGACCTACCGCCGCACCTGTTCGCCTCGCTGAAGCTCGGGATTGACTGGGGCTCCGCCGCCCCGATGGTCGCCATGCTGGGCGGACAGCTCGCCTATGACGTGCGTCTGCCTGATGATCGGGTACTGCCCAAGGGGGCTTGGGTCCTGTACGACGAACACGCGGAGTTCGACCCCCGGAACCTGAGCCGCGGGACGGGCCGGACCCCGGGCCAGATTGCGCCCGCCCTTCACGCCGTCTGCGCCCGGAACGGAATCCGCGCCCGGGGCGTGATCGACTCCGCCGCGGAAGCCCGGACGGCGGGCCGGATGGAGGCGAGTATCAGCGACCTGTTCCGGGAAGCCGGGGTCAGGGTGACGCCCGCCCGGAAGGGGCCGCGGGTCCCTCGCTTCGAGGCCCTGAAGTCCTTGATGGTGCAGGGCGAGTTCTTTGTCACCTCGCGCTGCCGGTTCTGGTTGCAGACCGTCCCGGCGCTGCCCCGCGATCCGCGGAACCCGGAGGACGTTGACACGCGGGCGGTCGATCACGCCCTTGATGCTACGTCCTACCTCATCGCCGGGGCCTCCTCTGGGCATGTAGCCGTGGGCGACTTCTCGCCGCCGCGCCGCCTGCCCGATACCGGGGACCGGGTGATGTACGTCTGAGGTCAGACCCGCTCGATGCTCACGACCTTGAGGAAGCCGCCGCCGGTACGGACGCGGTGGCCGACCGTCAGCACTCCGATTCGCAGCGGGGTGGCTCGCCGGTACTCTGGCGGGTAGTCGCGGGTGCGTTCCCAGCCCGCGGCGGGGGTGTCCCGGGGCGGGAAGTTTTCGATCTCAATCACTTCGTCATCCTTGTAGTCAATGACGGTGCTGTCCTCGAAAGTCACGCGCAACATACATTCCTCCGGTGAGGGCTTGCGGTCGCCCCATAGCAAAACGGCCACCCCGGGGGATGGCCGCTTGCCGTAGATGGTGCCGCTTATCTGACTCGAACAGATGACCTACCGCTTACGAAGCGGTTGCTCTACCAACTGAGCTAAAGCGGCGAAACCTTACTATAACCTTCTTAGTTGCCCTGCGTCACTCCGTAAAGCCACTATTCGCTGGGGTTTCCTGGGGTCGCCCCGCTACTTACGAATGCGCTGCTCTACCAACTGAGCTATGCCGGCTAAAACCGAAACTTGTTCAAATCGTGTCTGTACTACCTGACCTTCGCGCCGCTGGCGGCCCGAAAGCCTTGCCGTGCTTAGCTTTTTCACCCGTCATCAAGGTATTGCTGTCCCGATTACGAATGAGCTGCTCTACCGACTGAGCTACTCCGGCCAAGCCCCAGATTATAGCTCGTTGTGGTAGCCGGTCACGCGTTCGACTTCATTTTTCGAGCCGAGGATGACGCTGACGCGTTCGTGCAGCTGGGTGGGCTGGATGTCCAGGATGCGCTGGCGGCCGTTGGTGGCGCTGCCTCCGGCCTGCTCGACGAGCCAGCCCATTGGGTTGGCCTCGTACATCAGGCGCAGCTTGCCGGGCTTGTTGGGCTCGCGCTTGTCCCAGGGGTACATGAAGATGCCGCCGCGGCACAGGATGCGGTGCACGTCGGCCACCATGCTGGCGATCCAGCGCATGTTGAAGTTCTTGCCGCGCGGGCCGTCCTCGCCGGCCAGGCATTCGTCGATGTAGCGGCGCACGGGCGCGTCCCAGTGGCGCATGTTGCTCATGTTGACCGCGAATTCGCGGGTGTCCTCGGGGATGCGCACGTTCTCGCGGATCAGCACGAACGAGCCTTGTTCGCGGTCGAGCGTGAACATGGCGACGCCGTCGCCGACGGTGAGCACCAGCGTGGTTTGCGGGCCGTAGACGCAGTAGCCGGCCGCCACCTGGTGGCTGCCGGGCTGCAGAAAGTCCGCGTCGTGCACGCCGGGGTGGCCTTCTGGTTTTTTCAGCACGCTGAAGATGGTGCCGATGCTGACGTTGACGTCGATGTTGCTGGAGCCGTCCAGCGGGTCGAACATCAAGAGGTATTCGCCCTGCGGGTAGCGGTTGGGCACGACGTAGATGCCCTCCATTTCCTCGCTGGCCATGGCGGCCAGGTGGCCGCCCCATTCGTTGGCTTCGATCAGCGTCTCGTTGGCGATGATGTCGAGCTTTTTCTGCACCTCGCCCTGGATGTTCTCGGTGCCGGCGGTGCCCATCACGTCGCCCAGCTCGCCCTTGTTGACGGCCATGCTGATGCGCTTGCAGGCGCGCGCGACGACTTCCAGCAGCAGGCGCAGCTGCGGCGGGATGCGGCCGTCGACGCGTTGCTGCTCGACGAGGTAGCGGGTCAGGCTGATGCGTTCGGTCATGTCAAAAATTTCCTTTCAATGGTCGAGGTCGCTGTCGTTCGTACCTTGGTCATCCGGTGGAGGGGTAACCGTGATTCTGGGGAGAAAGCGTCTGCCTGGGCGATCGTCGCTGCTGGATCCCGGCTTTCGCCGGGATGACGTTTTTTTGCCGGGGTGACGTTTCGCTTTGTTCGCAACGCTCATACACCCGCCGCGTCATCCCGGCGAAGGCCGGGATCCAGGGGCGGCGGTACGTCAGTCGGCCAGCGCGCGGGTGACGACCTCGCGCACGTCGTTGGACAGGTCGGCCTTGGCGGCGATGCGGGCGATGGCCTCGCGTGCGGCGCTGCGCCAGGGCTCGGCCAGGCGGCTCCAGCGGTCGAGCGCGCGTGCCAGGCGGGCGGCGACCTGGGGGTTGAAGGCGTCAAGCGCCAGCACCTGGTCGGCCCAGAAGACGTAGCCGGCCGCGTCGCTGCGGTGGAAGGCCCCCGGATTGGCGCTGCAGTAGCTGAAGACCAGGCTGCGCGCGCGGTTGGGGTTCTTCAGGTTGAAGTCCGGGTGCTTCATCAGCGCCTTGACGCTGGGCAGCACGTCGCCGCCGCGGTCCACGCGGCCGGCCTGCAGCGCAAACCATTTGTCGATGACCAGCGCGTCGTCCTTGAACAGCTGGTGAAAACGCTCCAGCGCCGGCTGGGCCAGCGCGTGGCCGGCGCCGACCAGCGCGCCCAGCGCGGCCAGGCGGTCGGTCATGTTGGCGGCCGTCTTGAAGCGCTGGTAGGTCTTGCCGGGCCACAGCGTGTCGCCGCTGGTGCGCGCGTCCAGGCACAGCATGGCCAGCGCCAGGCCGGCCAGCGCGCGGCGGCCGCTGCTGGCGGCGTCGGGGCGGTAGGCGCCGCTGGCGTGGTGCTGCTCCCAGGCCCAGGCCCAGTCGGCGTGCAGCTCGCGCGCCAGCTGGGCGCGCAGTGCTTCGCGCACTTCGTGCACGCGCTGCGGGTCGACGGTCTGCAGCTGCTCGGCCAGGTAGGTCTCGGAGGGCAGGGTGAGTACCAGCTCCTTGAATGCGGCGTCCAGCTGCGGGTGGCGCAGCACGTCGCGCATGGCGGCGACGAAGGCGGGCGGCAGCACGGCGGCCTGGGCGACGGGGGCGTCGCTGGCAATGGCCGCCAGCGCGATGCGCAGCGCCAGGCGCTGGCCGGCTTCCCAGCGGTTGAAGGCGTCGCCGTCGTGCGCCAGCAGCGTGAGCAGTTCGGCGTCGCTGTAGTCGCATTCCAGGATGACCGGGGCGCTGAAGCCGCGCAGCAGCGACGGCACGGGCGCCTCGGCCACGTGGGTGAAGGTGTAGGTCTGGCGGGCCTCGTGCAGCACCAGCGTGCGTTCATGGCCGGCTGCGGCGTCCTCGCCTTCGAGCTGCAGCGCCAGCGCCCGCCCGTCCTGGCCCAGCAGGCCCAGCGCCACGGGAATGACGAAGGGTTGCTTGTCCGGCTGGCCGGGCGTTGCGGGGCACGACTGGGTGAGCGTCAGCGTGTAGGTCTGCGCGGCGGCGTCGTACTGGCCCTGCGCGTGCACGCGCGGCGTGCCGGCCTGGCTGTACCAGCGCTTGAAGGCGCCCAGGTGCTGGGCCAGGGGGCTGGCCGGGTTGGCGTCGGCAATGGCCTGCACGAAGTCGTCGCAGGTGACGGCGTGGCCGTCGTGGCGCTCGAAGTACAGCTTCATGCCGTTGGCAAAACCGTCGCGGCCGACCAGGTTGTGCTGCATGCGCACGACCTCGGCACCCTTCTCGTAGATGGTGACGGTGTAGAAGTTGTTGATTTCGACGTAGCTGTCGGGGCGCACCGGGTGGGCCATGGGGCCGGCGTCCTCGGGGAACTGGGCGGTGCGCAGCACGCGCACGTCCTCGATGCGCTTGACTGCGCGCGCCGAGGGGCTGCCAGCCATGTCCTGGCTGAACTCCTGGTCGCGGAACACCGTCAGGCCTTCTTTCAGCGAGAGCTGGAACCAGTCGCGGCAGGTGACGCGGTCGCCCGTCCAGTTGTGGAAGTACTCGTGGCCGACGACGGACTCGATGTTGGCGAAGTCGGCGTCGGTGGCCGTGGCCTCGGTGGCAAGCACGTACTTGGTGTTGAAGATGTTCAGGCCCTTGTTCTCCATCGCGCCCATGTTGAAGTCGCTGGTGGCGACGATCATGAAGCGCTCCAGGTCGAGCGACAGGCCAAAGCGCGTCTCGTCCCAGGCGATGGCGGCCATCAGCGAGTTCATCGCGTGCTCGGTCTTGCCCAGGTCGCCCGGGCGCACCCAGACCTGCAGCAGGTGCTTGTGGCCCGCGCGGCTGGTGATCTGCTGCTCGCGCGCGACCAGCTTGCCGGCCACCAGGGCAAACAGGTAGCTGGGCTTTTTGTGCGGGTCTTGCCAGCGGGCGAAGTGGCGGCCATCTGGCAGGTCGCCAGACTCGACCAGGTTGCCGTTGGACAGCAGCACCGGGTACTGGGCCTTGTCGGCGCGCAGCAGCACCTGGTAGCTGGCCATCACGTCGGGGCGGTCCAGGAAGTAGGTGATGCGGCGAAAGCCCTGGGCCTCGCACTGGGTGAAGAAGGTGTCGCCGCTGACGTACAGGCCCGACAGCTGGGTGTTCTTGTTGGGCGCGCAGGTGGTGAAGATCTCCAGCTCGAAGGGCTCGTTGCCCTCGGGCAGGTTCTCCAGCACCAGCTGGTCGCCCTCGATCTTGAACGAGGTGCCGGCCCCGCCGACGAGCACGCGCGCGAGGTTGAGCTCCTCGCCATCGAGGCGCAGCGGCTGGGGCGCAACGTCGGGGTTGCGGCGCAGGCGCATCTTGTTGAGCACGCGCGTCTTGGCCGGGTCGAGGTCGAAGGTGAGTTCGACGCTGTCGATCCAGAACGCCGGCGCCTGGTAGTCCAGGCGCTGGGTGGCGGTGGCTTGTCCTTGTTTCATGGTGATTCCTTGCTGCCGGGTGCGCGCCGCGGGCAGGCGGCGCGTGCCCTATGCCTCTCAAATGCCTTGCTTGAGCGAGGCTTCGATGAACACGTCCAGGTCGCCGTCGAGCACCTTCTGCGTGGCCGAGACCTCGACGTTGGTGCGCAGGTCCTTGATGCGGCTGTTGTCCAGCACGTAGGAGCGGATCTGGTGGCCCCAGCCCACGTCGGTCTTGGTGTCTTCCAGCGCCTGTTGCGCCTCGAAGCGCTTTTGCATCTCCAGCTCATAGAGTTTGGAGCGCAGGCGCTGCCAGGCGACGTCGCGGTTGCTGTGCTGGCTGCGCCCGTCCTGGCACTGCACGACGATGCCCGTCGGCATGTGCGTCAGGCGCACCGCCGAGTCGGTCTTGTTGATGTGCTGGCCGCCGGCGCCGCTGGCGCGGTAGGTGTCGGTGCGCACGTCGGCGGGGTTGATGTCGATCTCGATCGAGTCGTCGATCTCGGGGTAGACGAACAGCGACGCGAAGCTGGTGTGGCGCCCGCCCGAGCTGTCGAACGGGCTCTTGCGCACCAGGCGGTGCACGCCGGTTTCGGTGCGCAGCAGGCCGTAGGCGTATTCGCCCTCGACGTGGATGGTTGCGCCCTTGATGCCGGCGACGTCGCCGGGAGTCTCGTCGTCCACCGTGGTCTTGAAGCCCTTGCGCTCGGCGTACTTGAGGTACTGGCGCAGCAGCATGCCAGCCCAGTCACAGGCCTCGGTGCCGCCGGCGCCGGCCTGGATGTCGATGTAGCAGTTGAGCGGGTCGGCCTCCTTGCTGAACATGCGGCGGAACTCCAGCTCCTCGATCAGCGGCAGCAGCTTGGCGGTTTCCTTCTCGATGGTCAGCAGGCCGGCCTCGTCTTCTTCCTCGCGGCTCATTTCATAGAGCTCGCTGTTGTCGGCCAGCTCGGACGTGAGCTTTTGCAGCGTCAGCACCACGGCGTCGAGCGACTTCTTCTCCTTGCCCAGCTCCTGGGCCTTCTTCGGGTCGTTCCAGACGTTGGGGTCTTCCAGCGAGGCGTTGACCGTCCTCAGGCGTTCGTACTTGGCATCGTAGTCAAAGATACCTCCGTAATTCCTGGGTGCGCTCGGTGAGATCTTCCAGGGTGCTGCCGATCTGGTTGGTGTGTTCTGCTTCCATGGTGTTCGTTCCTGTGGTGTTGGTTTACGTGATAACCCGTAATTTTCTCATGTCTGCGATCAAGCGGGCGGGCAGCGGCTTTGAGGGCGCTGGCGCGCCATCCACGGGCCCGGGGTCATGAATCGAATCAGGCGCCCGGCGGCTCGCCCTGCACGAAGCGCTCGATCAGCGCCGCCACCGCCCGAGGCTGGTCGTGGTGCAGCATATGGCCCGCGTCCTGCACGACGGCGGTGCGCACGTCGCGCACGGCAGTGAGGCGCTGCAGGTATTGCTCCAGCGTGTATTTGCCCTGGTACCAGCGGCCCAGGCTGTCGTCGCTGGCGTGCACCGCCAGCACCGGCGCGGTGATGGCCGCGTACAGCGCCTGGGCCTCGTCCACACGGTAGGGCAGGGCGCTCGGGATCTTGTGCGCCGCATCGCCCAGAATGCGCCAGCGCCCGTCCTCGCCCTCGCGCGCCCATTGGCGGGCCAGCCACCGGGCCTTGTCCGGCGCCAGGCGCGGGTTGGTCTTGATGAGGCGCTGCGCCACCGCGTCGGCGCTGTCGTAGTCCTTGAGGTCGAGCGCGCCGCGCTCGCACTGATTGATGCCGTCCATCCACTGCGCCAGCCGCCCCGGCACGCTCTGAGGCGTGCTGGCGGGCATGCCGAAACCCTCCAGGTTGACCAGGCGGCGGATGCGCTCGGGCCGCGCGCCGGCATACATCATTGCCACGTTGCCGCCCATGCTGTGGCCCACCAGGTCGACCGGCTGGCCGCCGGCCACCTGGTCGAGCAGCTGATCCAGGTCGGCCAGGTAGTCGACGAAGTGGTAGCAGTCGGTGCCCGCCGGGCGCGGCGTGCGCCCGAAACCGCGCCAGTCGGGCGCGACGATGGCGCGCCGCGCGAGAAACGCGTCGGAAAACGCGTCGACCACGAACTGCCAGGACGCGCCCACGTCCATCCAGCCGTGCAGCAGCACCAGCGGCGGCTGCGCCCCAGCGGCGGGCGCGCCCCAGCGGTGCACGTGGTAGTCGAGGTGGCGCACCGCCACGGTGGCGCTTTGGCTTGTGTGCAAACAGGTGTACATGAGGACGATTATTGGGCGGCGTGCGGATGGCCGCAGTCCTGGCCGCGACCAGCGGGTTTACCCGACGGGCGGCGCGCCCGCTGGCAGCGCGCCGGCGCCGGCGTCCGTACACTCGGGCGCATGATTGACATGACTTCTGTTTCACTGGGGCGCAGCGACTTGCGCGTCAGTCCCATCTGCCTGGGCACCATGACCTTCGGCGAGCAGGTCGGCGAGCCCGACGCCCACGCCATCCTGGATCGTGCGCTGGAGCGCGGCGTGAATTTCATCGACACGGCAGAGATGTACGCCGTGCCCGCGCGCGAGGCCACCTTCGGCGCCTCCGAATCCATCATCGGCCGCTGGCTCGGCCAGCGCCCCGGCATGCGCCAGCGCATCGTGCTGGCCAGCAAGGTGGCCGGCCCCTCGCGCAACATGCCGTGGATCCGGGGCGGCCAGGGCATGACGGCGGCCGACATCGTGGCCTCGTGCGAAGGGAGCCTGCGCCGGCTGCAGACCGACGTGATCGACCTCTACCAGATCCACTGGCCCGAGCGGCATGTGCCCGCATTCGGCAGCCTGTATTACGACCCGGCCAAGGAGACCAGCGCCACGCCGATTCTTGAGCAGCTGCAGGCGCTCGCCGGGCTGGTGAAGGCGGGCAAGGTGCGCTGCATCGGCCTGTCCAACGAGACGCCCTGGGGCGTGCACGAGTTCGTGCGCCTGGCCGAGCAGCATGGCCTGCCGCGCGTGGCGACGGTGCAGAACCCCTATTGCCTGCTCAACCGCAGCTGGGAGAACGCCATGGACGAGAGCTGCCATCGCCTGGGTGTCTCGCTGCTGGCCTATTCGCCGCTGGGCTACAGCCTGCTGACGGGCAAGTACGACCAACATGCGCCGCACGAGCCCGGCGCGCCGCAGGGTGGGCGCATCGCGCGCTACGAGTCGGTGCGCAAGCAGCGCTGGGGCCGCCCCGAGGCGCTGGCCGCTGCGCGCCGCTACAACCAGCTGGCGCGCGACCATGGCCTGACGCCGGTGCAGCTGGCGCTGGCGTTTTGCTATGGCAGCTGGCGCGTGGCCAGCACCATCTTCGGCGTGACCTCGCTTGCGCAGCTTGACGAAAACCTCGATGCCTGGGGCACGCAGCTCTCGCCGGAGCTGTTGGCCGCGATCGATGCTGTTCGCTGGGAGCTGCGCGACCCGGCGCAGTAATTTGAATCGAATACGCCTCGATTGCCTGATATTGATTCGGCCCTTTGAAGTAGCAATTTTTCGTCATTCCGGCGAAGGCCGGAATCCATGACTTCCTCCCAAAAGCACTGGATCCCGGCCTTCGCCGGGATGACGAGTTCAAACATCACAAGGCCGGAGCAATAAGCAGGAGCGGCCATTGTTTTTGATATGTCCAGGAAAGATAGACACCCGCACGTCAGCGAAACCCCCGCCACGCAGCTGCTGCGCGCGCACAAGGTGGCGTTCACCGAGCATCCCTACGACTACGTCGAGCACGGCGGCACGGCCGAGTCTGCGCGCCAGCTGGGGCTGGATGAACATGCGGTGGTCAAGACGCTGGTGATGCAGGACCAGGACGCCAGGCCGCTGATCGTGCTGATGCATGGCGACTGCCAGGTGTCGACCAAGAACCTGGCGCGCCAGGTTGGCGCCAAGCACATCGAGCCGTGCAAGCCCGAGGCGGCGCAGCGCCACAGCGGCTACCTGGTGGGCGGCACTTCGCCGTTCGGCACCAAAAAACAGATGCCGGTGTTCATCGAGGAGAGCATCCTGGCACTGCCGCGCATCGCGATCAACGGCGGGCGGCGCGGTTATCTGGTGCAGATCGACCCGCAGGTGTGCGTGCAGCTGCTGGCCGCGCGGCCGGTGCATTGCGCGCTGGCAGAATAGGGCGCTTGTTTCGCTTCACACCGGCCCATCCGTGAACCCCATCGTCCTGTCCCTGGCCGCCACCGTCGTGGCCTATCTGCTCGGCTCGCTCTCGTTTGCGGTCATCGTCAGCCGCGCCATGGGGCTGTCCGACCCGCGCACCTACGGCAGCAAGAACCCGGGGGCGACCAATGTGCTGCGCTCGGGCTCCAAGCTGGCGGCGGTGGTGACGCTGCTCTTCGACGCCTTCAAGGGCTGGCTGCCGGTGGTGCTGGTGCGCTGGTATGGCGCCGACTACGGGCTGCACGAGGGCACGCAGGCGCTGGTCGGACTGGCGGCGTTCGCCGGCCACCTGTGGCCGGTGTTCTTTCGCTTCGAGGGTGGCAAGGGCGTGGCCACGGCGCTGGGCGTGCTGCTGGGCGTGAGCGGCTGGCTGGGCCTGGCGACGCTGGCGACCTGGGTCATCATCGCGGCGTTTTTTCGCTATTCGTCGCTCGCGTCGCTGGTGTCGGCGGCGTTCGCGCCGTTCTTCTACCTGCTGGCCGGCGGCGTCGCCTGGCATGTGGATGCCGGCGTGGGCGTGGCGATTGCGGTGATGGCCGGGCTGCTGGCGTGGCGCCACAAGCTCAACATCCAGCGGCTGATCCAGGGCAAGGAATCGCGCCTGGGCAGCAAGGGCGGGCAAGCGGCCGCGCCGCCCGCCGGGGCTGCCGCGGGTGCGCGAGCCCGGCGCAAAAAATCCAGAAAGTGACTGCTGGCGTGCGCGGGTTGCGCACGGGCCGGGCGGGCGTCTTCTCAGCGCGCGCCCATGTCGCCCAGGTGGGCCGCGTACATGCCCACGCGCACCATGGTGCGGTGGTTGAGCTCCACCGTGACGGCCGACTGCGCCAGCGCCGACTGGATGCGCGGCTGCTGGGGCAGGGCCGTGTGATAGAAGGTGGTGAGCGTCAGCTCCTTGCCCTGGGCGTCCAGCAGGCCGGCGACCATCGGGTGGTTGACCTTGGCGCTGCGGCGCAGCACCACGGCCACCTCACCGTTGTCCAGGCGCACCATGGTGCCCGGCGGGCACAGCCCGGTGGCGCGCACCAGCGCCATGCCCACTTCGTCGCGCCGCTCGCTGTCCTGGCCGACGATGGCGCGGATCGACTCGGTGACGCTGCGTCCCTCGCGTGACTTGCGCGGGCTGATCATCGCGGCGTAGCGGTCGATGCGCAGCAGCACCCAGGCCAGCCGCTCGGCCGGCGCGCGTGCGGCCAGGGGCTGGTTGCCGCCGTCGCTGGCGATGTCGTGGTGGCGCTGCACGGCGCTCAGCCACAGCGGGTCGCTCACGCCGCATTCGCGCAGCAGCTGCGCGCCCGCCTGCGAGTGCTGCGCAATGACCTGGCGCTGCTCGCCGCTCAGGGGCGTGCGCTGCAGCGCCAGCTGGTCCTGCAACGCGGTCATGCCGATGTTCATGGTCAGCGCGGCGCGTACCAGCGCGTCGCGCTCGGTGCCGGGCAGGGACAGCTCGCGCGACAGGAGATGGCACAGCGTGCCGCACACCAGCGCGTGCGCCGTGCTGTAGCCGACCATGGACGTGGCGGCCAGCTGGAACATCAGGTACAGAGCGGCGTCGGTGTCGTGGGTGACGAGGTTCTGCAGCCACAGGTCGCACTGCTGCACCTTGGCGGCAAAGCCGCTGACCTGGCGCGGGTGGCCCAGTACCATGGACAGCGCCGACTCCAGATCCGACCAGTGGCCCAGCAGGTCTTCGTATTCGCTGTCGGCCGACTCGAAGCCGAGAACGGGGGCGCTGGCGTGGGCTGCAGGGGTCATGGACGGTTCATGGGCGCTGCATCAGCAGCATGGTGCTGCCGCTGCGGCTCATCTCGAAGTGGGTCAGGAAGTTGTTGCCCAGCAGCACGAAGGGCATGGGCTGTGCAGTGACGATGGCGTCCACGCCGCGCAGTTGAAGGGCGCCGATGCGCACCGAGTCGAGCCGCACGCGCCAGCCCTGGCCCGTGCCGTTGGCGGTGGCCATGCGCACCGGCTCGGCGCCCTCCAGGCGCAGGCCCAGGCGTGTGGCCAGCGCCTGGTCGAGCGAGACCACCGACGCGCCGGTATCCACCAGCATGCGCACCGCGTGGCCGTTGATCGCGCCGTCGTCGGTGAAGTGCCCGCGCGCGTCGGCGTGCAGCAGCAGGCGCTGCATGCCCGCGCCCTGGCTGCCCACGCTGACCGGCGCCTCGCCCAGGTACAGCGTCTGGCGCCCGCCCGCGGTGGTGATGGTGGCGCTGTCGGCGCCGACGGCCAGCAGCGTGACGCCTGACGCCGCCTGGCCCACGGCCAGCGCGCGCGGCGCGCCGCCGTCGATGACCAGCAGCGCCTTGCTGCCCAGCACGCCGGCCAGCGCCACGCTCTGGCCGTGCGCCAGCACGGGCAGCGTCAGGGCCAGCGCGCAGAGAAGGGGGGGAAGCGGGCGCATTGCGGCGGCGCTATGGGTGGGGGTGGTCAGTCGCGGAAGTTGTCGAAGCCCAGCGGCAGGTCGGCCACTTCCTTGCGGATCAGTGCCATGGCCGCCTGCAGGTCGTCGCGCTTGGCGCCGGTGACGCGCACCTTGTCCTCCTGGATGGCCGCCTGCAGCTTCATCTTGCTGTCCTTGATCAGGCGCTGGATCTTCTTGGCCTGCTCGCTGTCGATGCCGTTTCTCACGCGCACCACCTGCTTGACCTTGTCGCCGCCCATCTTCTGGGGCTTTTGCACGTCCAGAAAGCGCACGTCCACGCTGCGCTTGGTCAGCTTGCCACGCAGGATGTCCTCGACCTGCTGCAGCTGGAACTCGGCGTCGCCGAACAGCGTGATCTCCTTGTCCTTGAGCTCGATGGCGGCGGACGTGCCCTTGAAATCGAAGCGCGTGCCGATCTCCTTGGCGGTGTTCTCCACGGCGTTTTTCACTTCGACGAAGTTGGCTTCACAGACGGTATCAAAAGAAGGCATGGCATCACTCTCGGCTGGCCGGTACACACACGCGCCCGCCCGGAGGCGGGTGCGACAATCCGGGCAATGTTAGTCGAGAAAAACGTCCCCCTGCAGAGTTGCAACACCTTCGGCATCGTGGCGCGCGCGCACACGCTGGTGCGCGTGCGCACGCCGCAGGACGTGCACGACCTGCTGGCCGACCATCGCCTGGCGCGCCAGCCGCTGTTCGTGCTCGGGGGGGGCAGCAACATCGTGTTCACGGGGGATGCGAGGTCCGTCGTGCTGAAGATGGAAATCAAGGGCCGGCGCCTGCTGGAAGAAACCGACCAGGCCTGGATCGTCGAGGCCGGCGCCGGCGAGGTCTGGCACGACACCGTGGCCTGGACCCTGGCCCAGGGCTGGCCGGGCCTGGAGAACCTGGCGCTGATCCCCGGCACCGTGGGCGCGGCGCCGGTGCAGAACATAGGCGCCTATGGCGTGGAGCTGCAGGACCGTTTCCATTCGCTCGTCGCCATCGACCTGGCCACGGGCCGGCCCTTCACCCTGGACGCCGCGCAATGCGCCTTCGGCTACCGCGACTCGGTGTTCAAGCACGCCGCGCCGCTGGCCGAGCACGAGGGCGGCGGCCTGCCCGGCCACTGGGGCAGGGGCATGGGGCTGGCGGGCCGGGCGGTCATCACCCACGTGCGCTTCCTGCTGCCCAAGGCGTGGAAGCCCGAACTGGGCTACCTGGACCTGGAGCGCCGCCGCGCCGAGGCCGGCGTGGCGCAGCCTACGGCGCGGCAGATCTTCGACTGGGTGTGCGAGATCCGCCGCGCCAAGCTGCCCGACCCGGCCGTGATCGGCAACGCCGGCAGCTTCTTCAAGAACCCCACGGTCACGCCCGAGCAGTGCCAGGACATCATCGCGCGCGACCCCAAGATCGTGCACTACCCCATGCCCGACGGCAGCATCAAGCTGGCCGCCGGCTGGCTGATAGACGCCTGCGGCTGGAAGGGCAAAACCGTGGGCAAGGCCGGCGTGTACGACAAGCAGGCCCTGGTGCTGGTGAACCGCGGCACGCGGGACGACAGCGTCACCGGCGGCGAGGTGATGACGCTGGCCAAGGCGATACAGACCAGCGTCTACGAACGCTTCGGCATCCGGCTGGAGCCGGAGCCGGTGGTGGTGTGAGCCGTTTTGCTAATGTTTTGATAGCTTGTAGCGCTTGCTGGGTAAGCGCTTGAGGCATTAAATGCTGTAAGAACCAGTTGCTTGAGAGGAACTGGCCAGGAAAGGGAGCGTAGCCAATACGTTCCCTTTTTTGCTTTGAGCGGCCCGTCCCGCCAGAGGTCGACAACTGTCGCTGCATGGGCATGCCGATGCGACAGATGTCGCATCCGGTTGCTGCATCTGTCGCATGCCCCGCGGCGCGGCAGCCCCGGCCTGCGGGCCGCGCGGGGGGCTGCGCCTCTGGAATCCGGCCTTGCATGCCGGTATTTCCTGGGACTTACCCGTATTCGCTGGCGTCCGAGCGCCGGCTGGCACACCGCTTGCGTTGGGAGAGGCATGGGCGCGGTCGCGCTCATCCATGGCCCGGCCGGTTCATCCGGCGGGCCGGTACCCAACGACAGACGGAGACATCGCCATGAATCCAAGCAACGAGCGCAAGCTGTGGATGTACGAGAAGATGATCGAGATCCGGGAATACGAAGAGACCATGGCCCGGGTCTACATGGAAGGCAAGCTGCCGCCGCATATCCAGAAGGGCCTGGCCTTCGACATCGGCTCTGGCCCCGTGCCGGGCGAGATGCACCTGGCCGCGGGACAGGAGCCGGTGGCGGTGGGCGTGTGCGCCCACCTGCATGACGACGATACCGTGGTCGGCTCGCACCGCCCGCACCACTTCGCCATCGCCAAGGGCGTGCCGCTCAATCCGATGACGGCCGAGATGTTCGGCAAGGAAACCGGACTGGGGCGCGGCAAGGGCGGGCATATGCACCTGTTCGACCCAGCGCATAAGTTCAGCTGCAGCGGCATCGTCGGTGCCAGCATGCCGCCGGCCTGCGGCGCGGCGCTGGCGGCCAAGAAGCGCGGCAAGGACTGGGTGGCCGTGGCCTTTTTCGGCGAGGGTGCGACCAACCAAGGAGCCTTTCACGAGTCGATGAACCTGGCCGCGCTGTGGAAGCTGCCGGTGCTCTTCGTCTGCGAGGACAACAAGTACGCGATCTCGGTGGAGAAGCACGAATCCACCTCGGTGGCCTGGAATGCCGACCGCGCCGCCGCCTACGGCATGCCCGGCGTGCTGGTGGACCAGAACGATGCGCTCGCGGTCTACGAGGCGGCCGGCGTGGCTGTCGAGCGTGCGCGCCGTGGCGAGGGGCCGACGCTGATCGAGGTCAAGACCGACCGCTACCTGGGCCACTTCCAGGGCGACCCCGAAACCTACCGCCCCAAGGGTGAGACGGCCGGGCTGCGCAAGAACGACCCGATCCCGCGCCTGGCCGAGCACCTGCGCCGCGCCGGCCTGCTCGACGACGCGGCCGACCAGGCCCTGCGCCAGCGTGTGAGCGCCCGTATCACCGAGGCCTATGACTACGGACGCAGCAGTCCGTACCCCAAGCCCGAGGACGCGCTGCTGCACGTTTTCTGCTAACGCCCCAGAACTTCGGAGACAAAGCATGACAACCCGCAAATTGACCATGGCCCAGGCCGTGTCGGAGGCCATCGGCCAGGAAATCGAGCGCAACCCCGACGTGTTCGTGATGGGCGAGGACATCGGCAAGTACGGCGGCATCTTCGGCGCCACCGGCGGCCTGCTGGCCAAGCACGGCAAGGACCGCATCATGGACACCCCGATCTCGGAGACGGCCTTCATCGGCACCGCCATCGGCGCGGCGGCCGAGGGCATGCGGCCCATCGCCGAGCTGATGTTCGTGGACTTCTTCGGCGTGTGCATGGACATGATCTACAACCACATGGCCAAGAACATCTACATGGCCGGCGGCAACATCAAGCTGCCCATGGTGCTGATGTCGGGCATCGGCGGCGGCTACAACGATGCGGCCCAGCACTCGCAGTGCCTGTACGCGACCTTTGCCCACATGCCGGGCATGAAGGTGGTGGTGCCGTCCAACGCCTACGACGCCAAGGGCCTGATGACCCAGGCCATCCGCGACGACAACCCGGTGGTCTTCCTCTACCACAAGGGCATCATGGGCCTGCCGTGGATGTCGTACTTCGAGGGCAGCACCAACGAAGTGCCCGAGGAGCAGTACACCATCCCCTTCGGCCAGGCCAAGGTGGTGCGCGAGGGCCGCGATCTCACCATCGTCACGCTGAGCCAAATGGTGCAGAAGACGGTGCTGGCCGCGCAAAAGCTCGCCGATGCGGGCATAGACGCCGAGGTGATCGACCTGCGCACCATCGTGCCGCTGGACCGCGAGGCGGTATTGAAGTCGGTACGCAAGACCGGCCGCCTGCTGGTGGCCGACGAGGACTACCTGAGCTTCGGCCTGTCGGGCGAGATCGCCGCGCTGGTGGCCGAGAACCTCGACAGCGTGCGCCTCAAGGCTCCGATCAAGCGCCTGGCCGTGCCCGATGTGCCCATTCCCTACAGCCGTCCGCTGGAACAGTTTGTTATTCCCCAGGTCGACGCCATCGTCGCCGCCGCGCGGCAACTGGTGGCCGCACCGCAACTTCAAGGAGCATCCGCATGAGCACCGACATCATTCTTTCCCAAGACGCCTGGCAGGACGTGGAGCCCGGCACCGAGGCCCTGGTCGAGGACTGGCTGGTCAAGGTCGGCGACAGCGTCAAAGCCGGCCAGCCCGTGGTCAGCGTGGTGGTGGTCAAGTCCAGCCACGAGGTGCTGGCGCCTGCTGATGGCGTGATCGCGGCCATCCTCGTGCCCGCCGAAGACACCTTCAAGCCCGGCCAGAGCCTGGGCACGCTGGCATGAGCATCACCGTTGCCGAAGCCGGCGTTGCCAACGCCAGCGTCCCTGGCATCCCGCTCAAGGGCCTGCGCGGCGCCATCGCCCGTAACATGACCCTGGGCTGGCAGGCGCCGCGTGTAGCCATGGGCGTCGATGTCGATGTCTCGGCCTGCCAGGCCTGGCTGCGCGCGCAGCCGGTGGCGCAGGGCGGGGCCAAGCCCACCATCACCGCCTGCGTGCTGCGCGCCACGGCGCTGGCGCTGGCCGGGCACCCGCGCATGAACGCGCTGCTCAAGGACAACGTCATCGAGTGCCAGAGCTCCGTGCATCTGGGACTGGCCGTGGCGCTGGACGAAGGGCTAATGGTGCCGGTGATCCGCGATGCCGGGACCAAGCCCGTGGCGCAGCTCGCGCAGGAAACGCGGGAGCTGGCGACGGGCACCCGTGCCGGCCAACTGCCGCCCAAGGCCTACCAGGGCGCGACCTTCACGGTCACCAACTTGGGCATGACGGGCATTGACTGGTTCACGCCGGTGCTGAACCCGCCGCAGGTGGGAATTCTGGGCGTGAGCAGCGTGCGCGAACGCGCCGTGGTGCGGGATGGGCAGGTGTGCGTCGCCGCGATGACGACGCTGACCCTGGTGTTCGACCACCGGGCCATCGACGGCTACCCGGCCGCGCAGTTCCTGCGGGCCGTGAAGACCTATCTCGAAGCTCCCGATTCGCTGTCGGGCAGGCCATGACCGCACCGCTCCCATCGTTGACGCCGCCCGAGGCCGTGCGCGAACAGCTGTGGAATGAGCAGCAGCTCGCGCAGCCGGTGACGGTGCCGTGCTTTCGCCTCTGGCGCTACCGGGAGCCGGTCGTCGTGCTCGGCTGCTCGCAGCGCCGGCTGCTGGCACAGGCAGGCAGCCAGGTGCAAGTGCTGCTGCGCCAGTCCGGCGGCGGCGCGGTGCTGACCGGGCCGTGGATGCTGGGCCTGTCGGTGGCGCTGCCGCCGGACCATCCGCTGGCCCGCCAGGGCCTGGTGGCCAGCTACCGCTGGCTGGGCGAGGCCATTGCCCGGGTGCTGCAGCAGGGCGGCGTGGACGCGCAGGCGCTGGCGCCCGAGGCGCTGCGCGCCATGCAGCCCGCGCAGCGCATGGCGGTGGACTGGGCCTGCTTTGGCGGCCTGTCCCCCTGGGAGGTGCTGGCCCGGGGCCGCAAGATCGCCGGCCTGGCCCAGGTGCGCCGTGCCAGCGGCGTGCTTTTGGTTGGCGGCGTGCTGTTGCAGCCGTCGCCGTGGCGGCTGATGTGCGATGCCCTGGGTCGCGACGGGGCCGATGCCCGGACCCTGGCGGCCACCACCGTCAGCGCCGCCGAACTGGCCGTGCACTTCGATGGGCAGGCATGCGCGCAGCGGTTGGAGCTTGCGCTGCAGGCCGCGCTGGAACAGGAGGCCTGCCCCATGTGAGCCGCTGAACGCCCCGACTGAGATTTCACAACCCATAAAGCGACGGAGACACGACGATGAAAAACCTGAACGACGACCTTGCCCCCGGCACCATGCGGGTGCTGGACAGACGGCCCACGCTGCAGCGCCGCGGCTTTCTGCGCGGCGGCGGCCTCGGGGCCATCGGCATCGCGGTCATTCCCGCGACCGGCATTGCGGCCGCAAAGGATGTGGCGGCCCAGCAGAGCTTTCGCCATCTGGGCGCGGCCACCGGCAAGACCCTGGTGCGCATGGCGCGCGATATCTATCCGCACGACAAGCTGGCCGACAGCTTCTACCTCGAGGCCGTGCTGCCCTATGACGCCGCAGCCGTGAAGGACAAGAGCGTGAAGAAGCTGCTGAGCGAGGGTGTGCAGGATCTGGATCAGCGCGCCAGGCAGCGCTATGGCGTGCCCTATGCCGAGGTGAAGACCGAGGACGAGCGCGTGGCCCTGCTCAAGGACATCGAGGCCACGCCGTTCTTCAAGAAGATCCAGGGTGGCCTGGTCACTGGCCTCTACAACAACAAGAAGCTGTGGCCGCTGTTTGGCTACGAGGGCTCGTCCTGGCAGAAGGGCGGCTACCTGAACCGCGGCTTCGACGACATCGACTGGCTCTGAGCGCCAGCACAAGGACAAGGAGACAAACATCATGACCGATCAGGCAAAGTTCTCTCTCAACGACGACAGTGTCGTCGTCATCGTCGGCTCGGGCGCGGGCGGCGGCACGCTGGCCAACGAGCTGGCGCAGCGCGGCGTCAAATGCGTGGTTCTGGAGGCCGGCAAGCACTACACGCAGGCCGATTTCGAGAACGACGAATGGGGCATGTTCAACAAGATTTCATGGCTGGACAAGCGCATCTCGGCCGGCGGCTGGCACCACACCAAGACCTACCCGAACCTGCCGGCCTGGATTTGTAAGACCGTGGGCGGCTCTTCGGTGCACTGGTCCGGCGTGGCGCTGCGCTTTCAGGAGCACGACTTCCACACCAAAACCACCTACGGCGCCATTGAGGGCGCGAACGTGCTCGATTGGCCGATCACGCTGGCCGAGCTGGAGCCGTACTACGAGCTGGCGGAGAAGAAGATGGGCGTGGCCGGCACCAAGGCCAGCGGCCTGCCGCCCATGCCGCCCAACAACCACTACAAGGTGATCGATGCCGGTGCCCGCAAGGTGGGCTACAAGAACATCGTGCGCCCGGCCGCATCGAACAGCGAGGTCTATGACGGGCGGCCCGCCTGCCAGCAGATCGGCTTCTGCATGCAGGGCTGCAAGATCGGCGCCAAGTGGTCCACCCTCTACACCGAGGTGCCGCGCGCCCAGGCGACGGGCAAGGTCGAGCTGCGCCCCGAGTCCATGGTGCTGCAGATCCAGCACGACAAGCAGGGCCGCGCCAATGGCGTGCTCTACGTGGACAGCAAGGGCCGCAAGCAACTGCAGAAGGCGCGCGTGGTCTGCGTGGCGGGCAACTCCATCGAGTCGCCGCGGCTGCTGCTGAACTCGGCCTCCAGCATGTTCACCAACGGCCTGGCCAATTCCTCGGGGCAGGTGGGCAAGAACTACATGAACCACGCCACGGCGGCGGCGGTGTCCATCCACAAGGGGCCCGTCTACATGTACCGGGGCTTCGACATCGCGGCCGTGGTGGCCGACGAGGTGCCGCTGAATACCAAGCGCGGCTTTGTCGGCGGCTACTACCTCGAGGGCCTGGCCCTGCATCTGCCGTACACGGCGGCGTTCATGAAGCCCGGCGGCTGGGGACGCGACTTCACCTCGGCCCTGGAGATGTACGACCACATGAGCTGCGTCTGGGTCTGCGGCGAGGACCTGGCGCGCGAGCAGAACTCCATCACGCTGCACCCCACGGAGAAGGACCAGTACGGCCTGCCCGTGCCCATCGTGACCAAGACCTACCACGCCAACGACGACAGGATCACCGCCCACGGCCTGGTGCAGTGGCGCAAACTGTCCGAAGCCGTGGGCGCCACGCGCGTGATCGACATGCCGGCCTATCCGGCCAGCCACAACATGGGCACCAACCGCATGAGCGCCAAGGCCAGCGACGGCGTGGTCAACCAATGGGGCCAGGCGCACGATGTGAAGAATCTCTTCATCTCGGACGGCAGCCAGTTCACCTCCAGCTCGGCGGCCAACCCCACGCTGACCATCGTGGCGCTGGCGATCCGGCAGGCTGAGTACATCGCCGGGGCCATGCAGCGGCGCGAGCTGTAAGCGGAGGCTGGGCATGGAGCTGTCCTGCCGCAACTACCCCGGCGCCGGCCATGCGGCCGGAACCGGGGCGCCGCTGGTGCTGCTGCACGGCCTGTTCGGCAGCGCCGCACAGTGGCACCACATCGCGGCGCCGCTGTCGGCCCGCGCGCGCGTGCTGGCGGTGGACCTGCGCAACCACGGCCTGTCGCCGCATGCCGATGCCATGGGCTACCAGGAAATGGCGGAGGACCTGCGCGAGCTGCTCGATGCCCAGGGCATCGCGCGGGCCCGCGTCGCCGGCCACAGCATGGGCGGCAAGGTGGCCATGGCCTTTGCGCTGCTGCACCCGCGGCGCACCGAGGCGCTGGCCGTGCTCGACATCGCCCCGGCCCGCTACCACGACCATTTCTCGGCCCTGGTCTGCGCCGCACTGCGGCTGGACCTGGGCGCCGCCCGTTCGCGGGAAGAGGCCGACCGGCAGCTCGAACGCTTCGTGCCCTCGGCCCGCTTGCGGGCCATGCTGCTGCAGAACCTGGCCTGGCGGGACGGGCATCTGGCCTGGCGCATCCACTGGCTGGGCATAGGCGGCTCCATGCCGCAGCTGCTGGGCTTTGCGCCCGGGCTGCTGCGGTCGTCGAGTGCCGTGGAGGCCCTGTTCGTGCGCGGCGGGACTTCGGACTATGTGTTGCCGCGGCATGAAAACACGATACGAAGGCTGTTTCCGCGCTCGCGCATCGTGGAACTGGCGGATGCCGGCCACTGGCTGCATGCGGACCGGCCCGCCGCGCTGGTGCAGCTGCTGGCCGAGTGGATGGAAGGGCCGGCAACGGGCGTGCCGACTGCCTGCCTTGTCTCTTCAAGCCCCGGACCGGCACAGGCGGCCTCAGGGTCGATGTTGGAGCCCCGTGCGGGCGCCTGAGGACTATCATGCGCAAGTGTGAAACGGGTGCCGCGGCCAGCCAGCGGCAGGCGTCTCACCCCATGCAGGTCCGACCTCGGCCGATGAGCGCGAGGCGAATGGAGACAGACGATGCCATGGAACACCTCGAAGCCTTCTGACGGCGCCCCGGCCGATGTCGCGCTGATCGAGCGCTCGTGGCTGCGCTCTTTCGAGCTGCACCGGCTGGACCCGGGGCGCGGCGAACCTCCGCGCGTGCTGACCACCTCCGCGCTCAAGGACCATCGCGAGCCCATGGCGTGTTTCATGCGCATCGCCCGCGGCGGCATGGAGGCGCTGTTCGGCCAGATTCGCGACGCGGGCTATGTGGTGCTGCTGGCCGACACGCTGGGCGTGGCGGTGGATTTCATCGGCAACCCCCTGTTCGATCAGGACTGGCGGCGCGCCGGGCTGTGGCTGGGCAGCTGCTGGACCGAGGAGAAGGAGGGCACCTGCGCGGTGGCGCTGGCGAACCTGGAGCAGCGGGCCATCACCGTGCACCATGCGGAACATTTCCGCGCGCCCAACAAGACGCTGACCTGCAGCGCCGTGCCCATCTTCGCGCCCGACGGGCGGCCGCTGGCGGTGCTCGACGCTTCGGCGATGGAGTCGCCCGACGACCGGCGCAGCCAGCACCTGGTGCTGCAGATGGTGCAGTCCGCGGCCCGCATGGTCGAGGATGCGAACTTCCTGCACGAGTTCGAGCACCACCATGTGCTCAAGCTCGCGCGGCGGCGCGATTTTCTCGAAGTCTCGGCCGACGGCATGGTCGTGCTCGACGAGGCGGGCCGGATCGTGGCCATCAGCCAGTCGCTGCGCGAGCAGGGCGCGCTGGTCGCGGCCCTGGGCCGCAGCGTCGAAGAGGTGTTCGACCACCGTTTCGAGCAGGTGGCCGACGCGGCGCGGCAGGGCGGCTATCCGCTGGCGATGCGCCACCTGCCGACCGGAACGCAGTGCTTTGCGCTCGTGCGGCCACCGCGCCGGCGGCCGTCCGCGGCACCGGCGCAGGCATCGCCCTCCATGGCGGGCGCGGATGCGCTGCAGGCCATTGCCGGCCACGACCCGCAGATGCAGACCAATGCCCAGCAGGCGCTGCGTGTGCTCGACAAAGGCTTGGCCATCTTGCTGCACGGCGAATCGGGCTCGGGCAAGGAGGCCTTCGCCAAGGCCATGCACGAGGCCAGCGCGCGCCGGGCCCAGCCCTTCGTGGCCGTGAACTGCGCGGCGATTCCCGAGACCCTGATCGAGAGCGAACTCTTCGGCTACCGCGAAGGGGCCTTCACCGGCGCCCGCTCCAAGGGCGCGCGCGGCAAGATCGCCCAGGCCCACGGCGGCACGCTGTTCCTCGACGAGATCGGCGACATGCCGCAGGCGATGCAGACCCGCCTGCTGCGCGTGCTGGCCGAGCGCGAGGTCACGCCGCTGGGGTCGGAGCAGCCGATTGCCGTCGATGTGCAGCTGATCTGCGCCACGCACCGCGACCTGCGCGAGATGGTGGCCCAGGGCCAGTTCCGGCTCGACCTGTACTACCGCCTCAACAGCGTGACGCTGGAGCTGCCGGCGCTGCGCGACCGCGCCGACAAGAACGCGCTGATCGACAGCCTGCTGCGCGAGGACGGTCGGCAGCTCTACAGCCGTGCCGTGGCCATCACCGCGGCCGCGCGCGACCTGCTGCTGCGCCATGACTGGCCCGGCAATATCCGGCAGCTCAAGAACGTGCTGCGCACGGCCATGGCGCTCAGCGAGGGCGAGCCCGTCAGTCCCGAGCACCTGCCGGCCGAAATCCATGGCGGCCAGCCGCCTGTGCTGCCGCCCGAGCGCATGCTGTCGCTGGGCGGGGTGGAGGCGCAGGCCTGTGCGAAGAGCGGTGCCGATGAGGAGCCGGGCAAGCGCACCTCGCTGCTGCAGGCGCTGCAGGCTCACCAGTGGAATGTGACCGAGACCGCGCGCAGCTTGGGGCTATGCCGCGCCACGGTGTACCGGCACATGCAGAAGTGGGAGATCGTCAGCCCCAACCGACTGGGGCACTGAGGTGCGGCGCCTGCGCGGAAGCCATCTATTTTGATAGCTGCTTGCGCGTGCCGTGTATGGATTCACGGCATGAAAGTATTTGAAACCAATGGCTGGCGAGCGCTGGCAGCTATAAAAAAGAAGGACCGCCGGCAGCCAATGCCACTCGGCGATCAACCGACCGGCATTGGCCCGCAGGCGGTTTGTGCCGTGCCCGGCGTCAATGGGCTGCGCCGTGACGCATCCACGCGCTGTAGTCCTTGTCGGTGGCCAGCACCCACAGGGCCAGAACCAGGATCACGATGCCCGAGGCCACGGCGTTGCGCATCGCGTCCATGTGCATGCTGAAGCCCAGGGCCCAGGGCGAGACGACCATCCACAGGCCGAGCGCGCCCTCGGTCCATTCCTCCCACGCGCGCGGGACGAAGATGGCTCCCAGCGACGCGGCGATCAGCGCCAGGCCGATGGCGATGCCGTTGGCCATGGGGGCCATCTGGTCCTGATACCCCAGCACCCAGGGCGACAGGGCCAACCAGGCGCCCAACAATGCGTTGAGCGGGTCCTGCCAATGCTTGACTTGTTTCATGGCTGTACCTCCTGCCTCGGCACAGATCCGCCGCGGCAACTGGTTGGATTCCAGGCCGGAGCGCCTGGTTCCCAGGCCGTTCAGCGGAGGGGCGGGAGGGGCCGCGTGTCGCTTTCCCACAGCTTCTGCACGGCCCCCCCGGAGATCGCGAGCGTCGCCTCGCGGCAGCGTTCCCGCAGGTCTTCGCACAGCGCCTGCAGCGATCTCTGCGAGAACTGGGTGCCGAAGCCGACGGCGCTCACGGCCATCAGCGGCCGCCGCTGGAAGTCCAGGATCGGGGAGGACACGGTGATCACGCCCTTGACGTAGTTGCCGTGGTCCACGGCGTAGCCATGCTGGCGGACTTCCTCGACTTCGCGCATGTAGGTGTCGAAGCTGGGGCCGTCTTCCCAGCGCAGTTCGCTGACCTTGCGGCGTATTTCCGTCATGGACAGGTTGGAGTGGGCCGCCATGCAGCGCCCCAGGGCCGCGATGTACATGGGCAGGCGCTGGCCGATGCTCATGTGGACGCGCAGCGCCGAGCTGCTTTCCGCCAGGTCCACCAGCACGACCCGGTCGTCGTGCGCGAGCTGCCACAACGTGGTGGTGATGTTGTGGCGCTCGGCGAGCTCCTGCAGATGGGGGCGCATCATCCGCACGTAGGAGGCTTTTTCCAGGGAACCCCTGGCCAGCTCCACCAGGCCCAGGCCCAGGCTGTAGGTCTTGGTGGATTCGTCGAACGTCACCAGCCGCTCATGCACCAGGGTCTTGAGCAGATTGAAGCAGGTGCTGGCATTGAGGCCCAGGTCCTTGGCGATGCGCGTGACCCCCAAGGGGGTGGAGGAGCTGGCGAGGTAACGCAGGACCCTAAGGCCGGAACTCAGTGCCCCCACCAGTTTGTCGGGGGGTGGTGTATCAGTCATGTGAGAGAAAGCGTGAAAACGGCGCGGTACGGCGAAGTATGCGATACGAGCCGCGTTCAGCTGGCACGGGACCCTGGTGCGTGGCTTGGTCAGCCGGGAGCCAGGGGCGTGACCAGGGCATCCAGGGCCCACGCCTGGTCGCCCTTGACGGCCAGCGGATTGATCTCCAGCTCGCGCAGCGGCTGCTCCATGAACCATCCGCACAGGCCGGCGATGCTGCGAGCCAATGCCGCGACATCCACCCCCGGCCTGCCCCGGAAGCCCTGCAGCAGCTTGAAGCAGCGCAGGCGGCCCAGCATCTGCGCGATGTCCTCGACGGTCGCCGGCAGCAGCAGGCTGGCCACGTCGGGGTCCAGTTCGGCTTCGACGCCGCCGCGCGCCAGGGTCAGCACCGGGCCGAAGCGCGGGTCGCGGCGCAGGCCCAGCAGCAGCTCATGGTCGAAGGGCAGCATCTGCTCCGCCAGGACGCCCTGGATCGGGATGCCCAGCCCGGCACCCACCTGGTACAGGCGTTCCACGGCCTCCTGCAGCGCCCGGTCGTCCTGGATGCGCAGCAGCACGCCGCCGGCATCGCTCTTGTGCAGCAGCTGCGGCGACTGGAGCTTGGCCACGACGGGGTAGGGCAGGCCCGCCGCGGGGCGCGGGCCGCCGGCCTGGAGCAGCCAGCCCTTGGGGATGTGCACGCTCTTTTGCCCGGCAAGCAGCTGCTTGCCGTCCCATTCCGACAGCGTCGGCAGGGACTGGCCGTTGTCCGCCGCCACGGGCGCAGCGGGGGCTTCGGCACGCTGGACGATGCGTGCGCGGTCGCGCTGCATCTGCAGGCAGCGGGCCATGGCCTGCACGGCCTGCGGGATGTCCAGGAACACCGGGATGCCGGCAGCTTCCAGCGCCTGGATGCTGCTCTCCATGGCCCCCACCCAGATCACGGCGATGGGGCAGTGCACCTGGGCGCGCGCCTGCGAAAGCGCCTGCACGAAGGCGTCGGCGATGCTGTGCATCATGCCGATGAACAGCACGATGCCGTGGGTCTCCCGGTCGGCCGCAAGGCACTGCATGGCGCGGCTGATCATGGGCGTGTCCTGCAGCACGTTGCCGGTGATGTCCAGCGGGTTGCCGGGGTGCACGAAGCTGGGCAGCACCGGCACCAGGGCCTGCGTCACTTCGGGCCTGAGCCGGGGCAGCTCCAGCCCCAGCGGCTCGCAGGCATCCGCGATCAGCACGCCCGCGCCGCCCGAGACGGTCATCACCGCCAGGCGCGGGCCCCGCGGCGCTGCGTCGTGCAGCAGCAGCCGGGCGGCATCCATCATCTCGGTGAGGCTGCGCACGCGCAGCGCCCCGTGCTGGTGCAGGCAGACGTCGTACAGGGCGTCGTCGCCCGCGAGCGCGCCGGTGTGGGAGGCCGCCGCCGCGGCCCCGGCGCTGGAACTGCCGGCCTTGATGGCAATCACCGGCTTGCCGGCGCGCGCGGCCCGCTCCAGCGCGGCCCGGAAGGCGCCGATGCGCCGGATGTCCTCGATGTACAGGCCGATCACGCGCGTGTCCGGGTCGGAGACCAGGAAGTCGATGGCTTCCGCCGCGTCCACGTCGCACTCGTTCCCGGTGGTGATCCACTGGCTGAAGCCAATGCCGCTGCGCAGGATGATGTCCATCCAATACGCCCCCAGAGCACCGCTCTGGCTGACGAACGAGAAGCCGCCGGGCTGCAGCGCATGGCTCTCCAGCGCCGTGGTGAACGTGGCCAGCAGGCCGCAGCGGCTGTTGGCCACGCCGAGGCAGTTGGGGCCGACGATGGCGACGTCGTGCTGTCTGGCCAGCTCCGTCAGGCGCGCCTGCAGGGCGCGGCCCGCTTCGTCCAGTTCGGCGAAGCCCGACGAGAACACCACGAAGGCCTTGACGCCGGCGGCGATGCCCTCGCGCACCGCGCCTTCCACGTGGGCCGCCGCGGTGCCGATGATCGCCAGGTCCACGGGGCGGCCGATGGCCGCGACGCTCGGATAGCAGCGCAGGCCCTGCACTTCGGTGCGCCCGGGATTCACCGGGTAGATGGCGCCGCCATAGCCGCGCGCGCGCATGTAGGCAATCGGCCGGCCGGAGATCCTGGCCGGATCGGCACTGGCTCCGATGACGGCCACGCTGCGCGCGTTGAGCAGCGCTTCAAGGCGATGGGGGGCGCGCTCCGAGGCGCTTCTTCCTGGTGCTTGCATCTGGCATCCTGTTCTCTATTGAGAATAAAAAAATAACAAAAGAATTAAACAAGGATATTTCTTCCAAAAAACCAGGGTAAATACCTATATTTTGAGAATTGTTGTTTGTATAAATTCTCGATACAGAATATTTTTACGAAAATCATATGAGCCTGAACTTCTCCTTTTCCGCCGAGCACGAGGCGGTGCGCGACACGGTGCGCCGTCTGTGCCGTGAAGAACTGGCTCCGCTGGTCGAGGCGGCCGAAGAAAGCGAACACTTTCCGAAACAGGTGTTCAAGCGCTGGGGCGAGCTGGGCTTGCTGGGCGTGCGCTACCCCGCGGCCGATGGCGGCAGCGACATGGACAAGGTCAGCGACTGCATCGTGCGCGAGGAGCTGAGCTACATGAGCCAGGCCTTCGCCACCAGCTGGTCGGCGCAGACGCACCTGTCGATCTGGCCCATCTGGAAGATCGGCACCGAAAGCCAGAAGGAGCGCTTCTTCAGGCCGGCGCTGGCGGGCGACAGGATTGCCGGCTTCGCGCTCAGCGAGCCCGATGGCGGCTCCAACATTCGCGCCATGAAGACCAGGGCCGAGAAAGTGCCTGGCGGCTGGAAGCTCGGCGGCAGCAAGCTCTACATCACCAACGCGCCCATCGCCGACTTCCTGATGGTGGCAGCGCGCACGTCGCCGCAGCTCAAGCCCGATGCCATCAGCCTGTTCATCGTCGAGCTGCCGCACAAGGGCTTCGACATCCACAAGCTGCGCAAGGAAGGCATCCGCGGCTCCGAGACCGCGCTGATCCACATCGAGGATGCCTTCGTGCCCGACGATTGCCTGGTCGGGGAGCGCACGGGCACCTACCCGCTGCTGCTGGAGTGCCTGAGCGAGAACCGCGTCGGCGTGGCCGCCAACGCGCTGGGCATGGCCCGCGCCGCGTTCGATGCGGCGAAGGCTTTCGCCGACGACCGCATCGTGGCCGGCAAGCGCATCGGCGACTATCAGGCCGTGGCCCACAGGCTGGCCGACATGGCCGCCGACATCGAGGCCGCGCGCTGGATGGTGTACTACGGCGCCTGGCTGGTCGACCAGGGCCGGCTGGACGCGGCCACCGCCGCCAAGGTGAAGCTGATCGCCACCGAAACCGCCCTGAAGGTGAGCGAGCAGGCCATCCGCATCCATGGCGGCGCCGGCATCATGCGCGAGTACCCGGTGGGCCGCATCCACCGCGATGCCTTTGTCTACGTGATCGGCGAAGGCACCAGCGACATCCAGCGCAACATCATCGCGCGCGACCTGGGCTTCAAGCCCTGAGCAGCCATGACGATGGATGCATTCATCACGGGGGCCTGCGACACGGCCGTCGGCGAGCTGCCGGGCAGCAGCTGCATGGGGCTGCACGCCGAGGCGGCGATGGGCGCGGTGGCCGATGCGGGCCTCCAGCTCTCCGACATCGATGGCGTGCTGTGCGCGTACTCCTTCACCGAGCCGCACCTGATGCTGGCCTCGGTGTTCTGCGAATACCTGGGCATACACCCCGGCACCTGCCTGGCCATCCAGGCCGGCGGCGCCAGCGCCTGCATCATGGTGATGCAGGCGGCGGCGCTGGTCGCCAGCGGCCAGTGCCGCCACGTGCTGGTGGTGGCGGGCGACAACCGGCTCACCGGCATGTCGCGCGACGGTGCCGTGGCGGCCTTGTCCGAAGTGGGCCACCCGCAGTTCGAGCGCCCGTTCGGCATCAGCGTGCCGGCCTCCTATGCGCTGGTGGCCAGGCACTACATGCACCAATATGGCGTGACGTCCGAACAGCTGGCGGCGATTGCCGTCGAGCACCGCCGCCATGCGGGCCGGCATCCCAAGGCCCACAAGCGCGAGCCCATCACGGTGGAGCAGGTGCTGAACTCCCGCATGATCGCCGACCCGCTGCACATGCTGGACTGCTGCCTGATCTCCGATGGCGGCGCGGCGCTCGTCGTCAGCAGCCGCGCCGCGGCCCGCGACACGCGTGGCAAGGCGGTCGAGATCCTGGGCGCCGGACAGGGCCACACGCATGAGCACATCGTGGCCGCCCCCAGCCTGGTGGACTTTGGCTGCAAGGCTTCGTCCGCCACGGCCTTCGCCCGCGCCGGCGTGACGGCCGGCGACATCGACGTGGCCCAGATCTACGACTCCTTCACCATCACCCTGGCGGTGGAGCTGGAGTCCATAGGCTTCTTCGAGCGCGGCCAGGCCGGCATCGCAGCCGCGGCGGGCGAGCTGGGCCTGGGCGGCAGGCTGCCCTGCAACACCCATGGGGGCCTGATGTCGTATGCGCACTCGGGCGCCGCCGGCGGCATGTTCCATGCGGTGGAGGCCGTGCACCAGCTGCGCGGCAGGGCCGAAGCCCGCCAGGTGCCGCACGCCAGGCTGGCCTTCGTGCATGGCGACGGCGGCATCCTGTCCGCCCACTGTTCCCTGGTGCTGGGAGTTTGACATGACGATGACCAGCTACCCCTTGCCCCGCCCCAATGCGCAGACCCGGGCTTACTGGGACGGCGCGGCCGCCGGCGCCTTGCGCTACCAGTGCTGCGCCGGCTGCGGCCACGTGCAGCGCATTCCCCGCAGCCTCTGCGAACGATGCCAGAGCAGCCGGCTGGACTGGAAGGATTCCCGTCGCACCGGCACGCTCCTGACGTTCACCACCGTGCACCGTGCCCCACTGCCCGCCTTCAAGGACATGGTGCCCTACGTGATCGCCATCGTGGACATGGATGAGGGCTTTCGCGTCATGGCCAATGCGCTGCCGCATTGCCGCGGCGGCCTGGCGATCGGCGCCCGCGTGCGCATCGGTTTCCAGGACGTGCATGGCATGGCCCTGCCCGTGGTCGAAGCCGTCGTGGAGGCCGCAGCATGAGCGCCGCCCCCATCCTGTTCGAGGACTTCCAGCCCGGCGCCCTGATGGGCGAGCGCGTCGAGGTCTACGACGCGCAGCAGGCCCGGCGCTGGCAGGCCATCTTCGGCCACCAGCCCGGGGACGGCGCCAATGACGCGGCGGAGAGCGCCAGCATGGCCGTGGTCAACATGATGCGCGCCTACCTGCACGCGGTCACGCCGCGCCCGCCAGGCAACGTGCACGCCCGGCAGCAGCTGCGCATGCGCGGCCTGCCGCAGTGCGGCGAGGCCATCCGCGTGACCGTGCATTGCGCGCACAAGGAGATGCGCCGCGAGCGCCGCTACGTTGACCTGCGGGTGCACGGCACGGGCCAGGGGGGGCGCCCCCTGTTCGATGGCGTGATCAGCCTGATCTGGGCGGCATGAACCAGGAGCACCGGCCATGAACACCGCCACCGCACTGCAGACCGCCAGCCTGGCCGTCACCGAAGAGATCGTCTGGTCCTATGCCGAGCTGACAGACGACTTCAACCCCATCCACGTCGACGCGCAATTCGCCGCCACGACCCCGATGGGCCGCCCCATCGCGCACGGCACCCTGTCGCTGTGCCTCGTCTGGCAATGCCTGCAGCGCAATTTCGGCGCCCAGGCCCTGGCCGACCTGGACCTGCAGGTGCGCTTCATCAAACCCGTCCACATCGGCGACGTGGTCACGGCCGGCGGCCAACCCAGCGAGGCCGCGCCGGGCCATTACGACATCTGGGTGCGCGGCCAGGACGGCAGCGACCGCATCGTCGGCACCGTCGCCCTGGGCGCCGGCAGCCCTGCCGCACGAGGAGACATGGCATGAGCCCCCGCCCGGCCGTTCCGAAGAGGGCTCGCACCGCAGTGCGAAGCACGGAGGTTACCCAATGAGTACCAGTAAGCACCGAGGGGCGGCCGCGCCCCAGCGCCTGCAGGCGCTTTATCGAACCATGAGCCTGATCCGCCACGTGGAAATGGCCTTGACGCGCCTGTTCGCCAACGGCGAAGTGCCGGGCTTCATCCACCTGAGCATCGGCCAGGAAGCCGTGGCCGCCGGCGTCGCCAGCGCATTGCGGCCGCAGGATTCGCTCGCCACCACCCACCGGGGGCACGGCCACGTGCTGGCCCGCGGCATGGACGTGAACGGCTTCATGAAGGAAATCATGGGCCGCGAAGGCGGCCTGTGCAAGGGCCGCGGGGGCTCCATGCACGTGGCGGACCTGGGCCTGGGCATCCTGGGTGCCAATGGCATCGTGGGTGCCGGCATCCCGATCGCCCTGGGCAGCGCGCTGGCGCACCAGGCGCGCAAGACCGGCGGCGTGGCCGTGGCTTTCTTCGGCGACGGCGCCATGGCCGAGGGCGTGCTGCACGAGACGCTGAACATGGCTGCGTTGTGGAAATGCCCGCTGCTGCTCGTGTGCGAGAACAACGGCTGGTCCGAGTTCTCCCCCACGGCGCGCCAGTTCGCCGCCCGGCTGGAAAAACTGGCCGCCGCATTCGGCGTCGGCTACGCCGGCGTGGACGGCAACGACGTGCTGGCCGTGGCCGACGCGGCCGAGCAGGCAGGCGCCCGGCTGCGCGCGGGCAACGGCCCCTTCGTGCTCGAGTGCATGACCACCCGCGTGCGCGGCCACTTCGAGGGCGACGCGCAAAAGTACCGCGATGCCGGCGAGCTGGAGGCGGTGCACGCGCACGACCCCCTGGCCGCCGCAGGCGCCCGGCTGCAGGCCATGGGCGTGGACACCGCCGGCATCGACCAGGCGGTCGCCGCGCAGGTCGATGCCGCGGTGGAGGCCGCGCGCGCCGACGCGCTGCCCACGCTGGAGCGCGCCATCCAGGACGTCTACACCCAGACCGTGCAGGAGGTTGCCCAATGACCATCGCCACTGAAATGCGTTATGTGAACGCGGTCGCCCAGGCCCTGCGCGACAGCATGGAGCAGGACCCCTCCGTGGTGGTGATGGGCGAGGACGTGGCCCATGCCGGCGGCGCGTTCAAGGCCACGCGGGGGCTGCTCGACGCCTTTGGCGCCGAGCGCGTCATCGACACGCCGATTTCCGAATCGGCCATCGCCTCGGCGGCCGTGGGCATGGCCCTGACCGGGCTGAAGCCGGTGGTGGAAATCATGTTCATGGACTTCATCACCCTGTCCATGGACGCGCTGGTGAACCAGGCCGCCAAGGCCCGCTACATGTTCGGCGGCCAGGGCTCCGTGCCCATGGTCCTGCGCACGCCCCATGGCGGCGGCCTTTCGGCCGGCCCCCAGCATTCGCAGTGCCTGGAGGCATGGCTGGCCCACGTCCCGGGCCTGAAGGTGGTGTGCCCGGCGACGCCGCAGGACGCCTACAGCCTGCTGCGCGCCGCCATCGCCGACCCCGATCCGGTGATGTTCATCGAGCACAAGGGCATGTACGCAAGCAAGGGGCCGGTGGATACCGCGCAGGGCGCCCGCATCGGCCAGGCACGGATTGCCCGCGCGGGCCGCGACGCGACGCTGGTGACCTATGGCGCCACCGTTTCCACATGCCTGCAGGCTGCCGAGCAACTGGCCAAGGATGGCGTGGAGGTGGAGGTGATCGATCTGCGCAGCATCCAGCCCTGGGACAAGGCCGCCGTTCTGGAATCGCTGTCGCGCACCCACCGCGCCGTGGTGGTGCACGAGGCGGTGCAGTCCTTCGGCGTGGGCGCGGAGATCGTCGCCACCATCGCCGACGAAGGCTTCGACGAGCTGGACGCGCCCGTGCTGCGCGTGGCGGCGCCGTTCATGCCCGCGCCATTCGCCAGCTCGCTGGAAAAAGGCTACGTGGTCACCGCGGAGCGTGTGATCGACGCCGTGCGCAAGACGCTGGCCTGAGAAGAAAGACCGAAGGAGACCCCGAATGTCCGAAGAACTGAACCCTATCCTGTGCGAGCGCCAGGGCGCCGTGGGCGTGCTGACCATCAATCGTCCGAAAACCCTCAATGCCCTGGACACCCCCACGCTGCTGGCGCTGGAAGCCGCGCTCACCGAGCTGGAGCGCGACGACGGCGTGCGCGTGATCCTGATCACCGGCGCCGGCGACAAGGCCTTCGTGGCCGGGGGCGACATCGCCGACCTGAACAGCCGCCAGGGCCTGCGTCACTACGAGGAATTCGCCGAGGTGATCCACCGCGTGTTCCGCCGCTTCGAGGTGTCGGACAAGCCCACCATCGGCGCCATCAACGGCTGGGCCCTGGGCGGGGGCACCGAGCTGCTGCTGACGCTGGACATCCGCCTGGTGGCCGAAGAGGCCAGGCTGGGCCTGCCCGAGATCACCCTGGGCCTGTTCCCGGGCGCCGGCGGCTCGCAGCGCCTCATCCGCCAGGTGCCGCTTTGCCGCGCCAAGGAGCTCATGTTCACCGGCGCCCAGATCACCGCCGCGCAGGCCGTCGAGCTCGGCCTGTGCAACCGCGCCGTGCCGCGCGCGCAGCTGATGCAGGAGGCCATGGCCCTGGCCGGCCAGATCGCCCAGAAGTCGCCGCTCACGCTCAAGCTGCTCAAGCGCGCCGTGCGCGACGGCGCCGAGATGCCGCTGGGCGCGGCGCTGGCGCACGAGCAGGCCATGATCGGCCTGGTGCTCGACAGCCGCGACGCCCACGAAGGCTGCAGCGCCTTCCTGGAAAAGCGCCCGGCCCAGTTCACCGGGGCGTGAGCCATGCGCCGCGAACTTCTGGTGCCCAAGCTCGGATTGACCATGTCCGAGGGCGTCCTGGTCGAATGGATGGTCCAGCCCGGCGAAGCCTTCAAGGCGGGCCAGGGGCTGTTCGTCATCGAGTCGGAGAAGGCCGCCAATGAGATCGGCGCCGAAGCCGACGGCGTGCTGCTGGAGGCCATCGCCCAGGCCGGACAGACCCTGCCCTGCGGCACGGTGATCGGCTACTGGGACGACGGCCAGGCCGGCGAAGCCGCGCCGGCTGCCGCCGTCCGCGCGCAGCCCGCGGCCGTGCCTGCCGGCGCTGCGGGCGGCGCGCGCATTCCCGTCACCCCGCTGGCCCGCCGCCTGGCGGCCCGGCAGGGCGTGGACCTGGCCGAGCTGC
>NZ_BAABBP010000030.1:0-45181 GCF_039538025.1 Comamonas faecalis | reverse complement strand
TGGTGCGGGTGAATTCGTCGATGTTCTTCCTGGTGCCGGGGCCGGCGGAGCGGCTCGATACCGTGGCGACGATTTCCGCGTAGGGCACGGCCTGCACGCGCGAGACGGCCGCCACCATGGGGATGGTGGCCTGGCCGCCGCAGGTGACCATGTTGACGTTCATCTCGCGCTTTCCCACGTGCTCGGGCAGGTTCACCGGGGGCACGCAGTAGGGGCCGATGGCCGCGGGGGTCAGGTCGATCATCATCGCGCCCTGCTCGGTGACTTTGCGCGAGTTCTCGGCGTGCACGTAGGCGCTGGTGGCGTCGAAGACGATTTGCACGCCGTCGGCTTTCATGTGCGGCACCAGGCCGTCCACGCCTTCATGGGTGGTCTTGATGCCCATCTCGCGGGCGCGCTTGAGGCCGTCGGATTCGGGGTCGATGCCCACCATCCACACGGGCTCGAGCACGGCGCTCCTGTGCAGCTTGGCCAGCAGGTCGGTGCCAATGTTGCCCGGGCCGATCAGGGCGCATTTGATTTTGCGGGTCATGAATGTCCTTTCAATTGTCAGTCGGCGAAGGTGATGGAGCATTCACCCAGCCCCTCGATCGCCATGTGGAAATAGTCGCCCGCCTGCGCGGGCACCAGCGGCGCGAGCGATCCCGACAGGATCAGCTCGCCGGCCTTGAACGGGATGCCGAACGCGCCCAGCGTGTTGGCCAGCCAGGCGACTGCCTCGGCCGGGTGGCCCTGCACCGCGCTGCCCAGGCCACTGCCGGCGCTCTGGCCGTTCCTGGTCATCTGCATCGCGGCGGCGGCCAGATCCAGGCTGCGCGGGTCGGTGTGCTGGCGGCCGACGACGAAGATGCCGCAGGACGCGTTGTCGGCCACGGTGTCTTCGATCTTGATCTTCCAGTCCTGGATGCGCGAGTCGACGATCTCGAAGCACGGCGCGACCCATTCGGTCGCGGCCATGACGTCTTGGCGCGTCACGCCCGGGCCCTTCAGGTCGCTTTTCAGCATGAAGGCGATCTCGCCCTCGGCGCGCGGCTGGATCAGCCCGGCCTTGCGCAGCGACACGGTTGCGCCGTCCTCGTAGTGCATCACGTCGGTCAGAAAACCGAAGTCGGGCTGGTGCACGCCCAGCATGTCCATCACCGCCTGGCTGGTCACGCCGATCTTCTTGCCCACCACGCGCTCGCCGTCCTGCTGGCGGCGCGCCAGAAAGCGCAGCGAGATGCGGTAGGCATCTTCCACCGTCAACTCATGCGTGTCGCTCAGCGGCGCCAGCGTGCGCCGCTGGCGCAACGCGTCGTACAGGGCGTCGCCCAGCCGCTCCGTCAGGTTGGTGTCCATGTCAGCCATTCTTCAGAAAGTCGATGCACGAGCGGTTGAACATCGCCTGGTGCTCGACCTGCACCCAGTGGCCGCACTGGTTGACCAGCACCATGCGCGCCTGCGGGCAGTTGTCCATCAGCTTCATCGTGCCGCTGGCGGGGTTGAACTGGTCGTTCACGCCCCAGAAGCCGAACACCGGGCACTTGAGCTCGTGCAGGCGCTCGGTCATGTTGGGCACTTTCAGGATGGAGCGTGCCGCCTGCGTCTGAGTCTCGGCGATCGGCGCGCGCTCGTTGATGATGTCGTCGGAGAGCAGGCTGGGGTCGAACAGCTGCATGGTCATGACCGCGCGCATGGCCTCGGCGCCGGTCTTGCCCGACTGGTAGATCTTGAACATGTTGGCAATGCCGGGCATGGCCAGATAGGTGTCCAGGTCTTCCACGCCGCCCGGCGCCATCAGGATCAGGCGCTTGACCTCATCCGGGTAGGCCAGCGCGTAGCCCAGCGCCACCGCCCCGCCCAGCGAGTTGCCCAGCAGCGTGACGTTCTTCAGGCCCAGCGCGTCGACCAGGCCCTTGACGCCGGCGACGAAGAAGTCCAGGTCGTACTGCTCGATGTCGGGCTTGCTCGACAGGCCGTAGCCCAGCAGGTCGGGCACGATGCAGCGGTAGCCCGCCTGCGCGAATACCGGGTAGTTGCCCTTGAAGTTGCTGTAGCCGCTGGCGCCGCCGCCCGCGCCGTGCAGAAAGATGACGACCTCGCCCTCGCCCTGCTCGTGGTAGTGGATGGTCTGCGCGCTGCCCGCGACCGGGGCGATGTCGGCAAACTTGCCGCGCGGAATGGGACTGGTCGTCGTCATGGGTTTCCTTGTCTGGGGTCGTAAAACATTCACTGGGCGGCGGCTGCGGTCCACAGCGTGGGCAGGCCCGGGTCGGTGGCGCGCACGAACTGCTTGAGCAGGTTGCGCAGCAGCGCCGCCTCGCTCTCGCCCATGCGTTCGAGCACGTCGGCTTCCTCGGCCTTGGCCGCGGCCACCACGTGAAGGATGGCGTCGCGCCCGGCGTCGGTCAGCGCATAGGCCGGGGCGTCGGTCTTGCGCAGCAGCGCGCGGTCGCACAGCTGCTGCAGCAGCACGCTGCCCACGTCGATGCCGGTGTAGGCGATGTGGCGCGCAATCTCGGCCGCGGGCAGCGGCTCCTGCACGCTGAGCAGCGACAGCACGAAGAAGTCGGCGTCGGTCAGGCTGCGCTCGTTGAGCAGCGGACGGATGCCGGCCAGGAACTGGTAGTGCGCGCGCCCGAGCAGATAGCCCAGCAGGTTCTCGGAGTACAGGCTGGCCGAGGTGTCGGCCTGCGCCTCGGTGGCCACCGCCTGCGCCTTGCGCGAGGCCAGCGCGTACTGGCCCATGGCGTACAGCAGCGGCGGGCGCTGGGTGCGGTCGTAGGACAGCACCTGGCCGACGAAGATGGTGTGGTCGCCCCCGTCGTACTGGAACATGGTCTTGCACTGAAAGCGCGCGCTGCAGCCGGGCAGCAGCGGCGCGTCGCTCACGCCCTGCTCCAGCTGCTGCTGGCCGAACTTGTCCTCGCCGGCTCGGGCGAACAGGTTGGAAAGAGCCTCCTGCTCGTGCGCCAGGATGTGCACGTTCCAGTGGTCGCTGCCGCTGAATGCGTCCAGGCTGCGCGCGTTCTTGGCCAGGCTCCACAGCACCAGCGGCGGGTCGATCGACACCGAATTGAAGCTGTTGGCCGTCACGCCCACCGGCGCACCATCGGCCCCTCGCGTGGTGACGATGGTGACGCCAGTGGCGAACATGCCAAGCGCCTGGCGGAAATCCCTGGGGTCAAAGTGTTGCTGGTGTTCCATATCCCGTGCTCTCCTGAACCGATCCAGGCACAGCATGCACCGCAGCGGCGCCCGCCGAATCCCTCACTTGGACTATCTGGACAAGCCGGGGCGCAAGCGTGCGCCGCCAAGGTTTTTTCGCCCATCGCCAGCCGTTAGTCCGTCCGGACGATGAACGAAACCAGGCCAGCACGGACGATATGTCCAAACCCCATGGCGGCCGCCCCCCGCCATGGACATTTCCCCTCCGGAGACACCGCATGACCACCACCCAAGACGATTACCTGACCCCCGACGCACAGATGCTGATCGAGCGCGCGCGCGCCCTCGTGCCGATGCTGGCCGAGCGCGCCCACGCGGCCGACCGCGACGGCCGCGTGCTGCCCGAGACCATCGCCGCCCTGGCCGACGCCGGCCTGTACCGCGTGCTGCAGGCCAAGCGCTTTGGCGGCTACGAGCTCGACCCGCGCGTCTTCTACACCATCCAGATGACGCTGGCCGAGGGCTGCATGTCCACCGCCTGGATGTATGGCGTGCTGGGCGTTCACCCCTGGCAGCTGGCGCTGTTTCCCGAGCAGGCCCAGCAGGACGTGTGGGCCCAGGACACCAGCGTGCGCATCGCCTCCACCTACATGCCCACCGGCCAGGCCAAGCCCGTAGAGGGCGGCTACCGCTTCAGCGGCCGCTGGGGCTTTTCCACCGGCTCGGAGCACTGCGACTGGCTGTTCCTGGGCGGCCTGCTGCCCAAGAAGGACGGCTCGGGCGCGCTGGAGCACACCACCTTCCTGCTGCCCAAGTCGGACTACCGCATCGAGGAAAACTGGGACGTGCTGGGCCTGCGCGGCACCGGCAGCCACGACATCGTGGTCGAGGACGTGTTCGTCCCCGAGCACCGCACCCAGCGCACCAACGACCACAGCGACGCTGGCTGCCCCGGCCGCGCCACCAACCCCGGCTGGCTCTACCGCATCCCGTTCACCCAGGTGTTCCAGCGCGCGGTGTCGTCGGCCTGCATCGGCGCGCTCGACGGCGCCATCGAGAGCTTTCGCCAGCGCTCGATCGCGCACATCGGCAAGCACGGCATCAAGATGGCACAGGACACCAACGCCCAGCAGGCGGTGACCGAGGCCATGATGACCAGCGACCAGCTCAAGCTGGTGCTGTACCGCAACTACGCGCGCATCGTGCACTGCGCCAAGACGGGCGACGCGATGCCGGTCGAAGAGCGCCTGATGCAGCGTGCCCAGGCCGCAAGCGTGCCCAAGCTCACGTTTGACTGCGTCAACGAGCTGATGCGCGCCTGCGCCGCCTCGGGCACCTTCAAGTCCAACCCGATCGAGCGCGTGCTGCGCGACATCGCCACCGGCCGCGGCCACATCGCCAACAACACCGACGCCTACGTGCGCGCCCACGGCGCGGTGATGCTGGGCCTGCCCAACGCTGACCCGTACATCTGATAGCCCTCCTGAGGCGCTGCGCGCGCCGGGAGAGGGAACGCAGCCGGTGCGGCGGGGCGGCCCTTGCACGGCTGCTGCTGGCCTGAAGCGCGTCAGTTTCAAGCACCCGCTCACACAACATAGATAACGAGGAAACAAGGTGGAACAGAACGAATTTGACGTCGTCGTCGTCGGCTCGGGCGCCGGTGCGCTGCTGGCCGCCATCCGCGCAGCCGACCAGGGGCTCAAACCCCTGGTGGTCGAGAAAACCGCGCTGCTGGGCGGCACCTCCGCGATCAGCGGCGGCGGCATCTGGATTCCGGACAACCACGACATGCCCAAGGCCGGGCTGCGCGACAGCATCGAAGCGGCGTTTCACTACGTCCGAACCTGCGCGCGCGGCCTGTCCAGCGACGACCGCATCCTGGCCTACGTCGAAACCGCGCGCCAGATGGCGCGCTACCTGGCCGAGATCGGCGTGCCCTACCGCTGCGTGCCCTCCTACGCCGACTACTACCCCACGCTGGACGGCGCCATGCCCGGCGGGCGCACCATGGATCCGATGGACTTCAACGCCGCCAAACTGGGCGTGCAGGATCTGGAGCTGCTGCGCCCCACCAGCCCGGGCCAGCTGGTGCTGGGGCGCATGCACATCAACGCTTTCGAGGCGCGCACCATGCTGGCGCGCGAGCGCAAGGCCAAGTTCGTGCTGCTGTGGATGATGGCGCGCTACTACCTGGACTACCCCTGGCGCAATAAAACCAAACGCGACCGCCGCCTGACCGGCGGCCAGGCGCTGCTGGGCGGCCTGTTCACCGCGCTGCGCAAGCGCGGCATCACGCTGTGGCTGGAATCCCCGCTGCAGTCGCTGACCGAAAAAGACGGCCGCGTGACCGGCGTCGTGGTGCAGCGGGGCGGCCAGGACGTGGCCGTGACCGCGCGGCGCGCCGTGGTGCTGGCCGCGGGCGGCTTCGAGCGCAACCAGCAGATGCGCGAACAATACCTGCCCAAGCCCACCGACCAGGGATGGACCGCCACGCCCCCCGAGGCCAACACCGGCGACGCCATCCGCGCCGGCGCGGCGCTGGGCGGCGCGCTGCGCCTGATGGAGCACACCTGGGGCGCGCCGACCATCTTCGTGCCCAAGGAAGAGAAAAACCGCGCCATGTTCGTCGAGCGCTCCATGCCCGGCTGCATGGTGGTCAACGGCCGCGGCGAGCGCTTTCTGAACGAATCGGGGCCCTACCCCGAGTTCCAGCAGGCCATGTTCGCCAACAACGACAAGACGGGCTGCGCCATTCCCGCATGGATCGTCTTCGACGCCACCTTCCGCGCCAACTACCCCATCGGCCCCATCATGCCCGCCATGGCCGTGCCCGACAGCCGGCTGCGCAAGAGCTGGCTGGGCACGGTGTACTGGAAGGGCGAGACGCTGGAGGAGCTGGCGCAGCAAATCGGCGTCGACCCGCAGGGGCTGGCGGCCAGCGCAAAACGCATGACCGAATTTGCCAAGACCGGCAAGGATCTGGATTTCGGCCGCGGCGACAACGTGTTCGACCGCTACTACGGCGACGTCAACGTCAAGCCCAACCCCAACCTGGCGCCCATCGAGAAGGGGCCGTTCTACGCCATGAAGCTCAACCCCGGCGACATCGGCACCAAGGGCGGCCTGCTGACCGACCGCGACGCGCGCGTGCTGCGCGAAGATGGCGAGGCGATCGAAGGCCTGTACTGCGTGGGCAACAACAGCGCCTCGGTCATGGGCCCGTCCTACCCCGGCGCCGGCTCCACGCTGGGCCCGGCAATGACGTTCGCCTTCCGAGCCATCGCCCACATCACCGGCAAGCCGATTGCGCTTGAGCGCACCGACCTGCTGGAGCAAACCGCATGAACACAGGCAGCGGCACGCGCAGCACCGTCACTCCCACCACGGCGCCGCTGTGCGTCGCGCCCGGCAGTCGCCTGGACTGGCATGCCAGCGCCGACGTGGTTGTCGTCGGCTGGGGGGCGGCCGGTGCCTGCGCCGCGCTGCAGGCGCGCCAGGACGGCGCCAGCGTGCTGGTGATCGACCGTTTCGAGGGCGGCGGCGCCAGTGCGCTGTCGGGCGGCGTGGTCTACGCCGGCGGCGGTACGGCGCAGCAGCGCGAAGCGGGCTTCAGCGACTCGCCCGAGGCGATGCACGGCTACCTGCGCCACGAGGTGGGCGACGCGGTCAGCGACGCGACGCTGCAGCGCTTCTGCCAGGACAGCGTCGCCAACCAGCAATGGCTGGAGGGCCACGGCGTGCGCTTTGGCGCCGCCATGCCCGACCACAAGACCTCGTACCCGCCCGACGGCAAGTTCCTCTACTACTCGGGCAACGAGATCGTCCCCGCCTACGCCACCCATCTGCCGCCCGGCCACAAGAGCGCGCCGCGCGGCCACCGCGTCGTCGCCAAGGGCCAGTCCGGCGCCACGCTGTACGCGGCGCTGCAGGTGGCCACGACCGGCGCCGGCGCGCAGACGCTGCTGCAGGCCAGCGTGCGCCGCCTGGTGTGCGAGGCCGGCGAGGACGGCCAGCCCGCGCGGGTGGTCGGCGTCGAGGTCTGGCAGATGCCGCCCGGCGACCCGCGCACCCGCCGCCATGCGCAGCTGCATGCGCAATACCGCCGCCACCGCACGTTCCGCGCTGCCAAGGCCAAGGCCTGCCTGCGCGAGGCCGCGCGCCTGGAGCGCGAAGCGGCCCAGCCGCTGCTGGTGCAGGCGCGCCGCGGCGTCGTGCTCAGCACCGGTGGCTACATCTTCAACCCCGAGCTGATCGCCCAGCACGCGCCGCACACGCGCCGCGGCTGGCCCATCGGCGACGCCGGCTGCGACGGCAGCGGCCTGCGCCTGGGCCAGAGCGTGGGCGCTGCCAGCAGCGGTCTGGACAACATCTCCTGCTGGCGCTTCATCACGCCGCCCGCGGTCTGGCCGCAGGGCGTCGTGGTCAACCGTGCCGGCGAGCGCTTTTGCAACGAGCAGGTCTACGGCGCCACGCTGGGCCACGAGCTGGTCGAGCACCAGGGCGGCAAGGCCTGGCTGATCCTGGACGCCGGCCTGCGCCGGCGCGCCACACGCCAGTGCCTGTTCGGCGGTCTGTGGGCCTTCCAGTCGCTGCCGGCGCTGGCCATGATGTGGCTCAAGGCGGTCAAGGCGCCCGACGCCGCCGCACTGGCCGCACGCATTGGCGCCGACCCGGCGCGGCTCGAAGCCAGCATTGCCGCCGCCAACGCTGCCGCGCAGGGTGCGGGCGACGACGCCTTCGGCAAGTCCGCCGACATGCGCCACGCGCTGGCCGGGCCGCTGCTGGCCATGGACATTTCCATCGGCAACCCGCTGTTTCCGCTGGCCACGCTCAGCCTGGGCGGGCTGCGCGTCGACGAGGCCAGCGGCCAGGTACTGGGCAGTGCGGGCCAGCCCATTCCCGGCCTGTACGCCGCCGGGCGCACGGCCATTGGCCTGGCGTCGTCGCGCTACATCAGCGGGCTGTCGCTGGCCGACTGCGTCTTCTCGGGCCGCCGCGCCGGGCGCGCCGCGGCGTTGGCCTAGCGTATGCAGGCCCACTGCAGCGCCGGCATTCACTCCCTCCCCCTCTGGGGGAGGGTTGGGGTGGGGGCCAGCGGCGCTTGCATTGGAATGCCGGCAAGATGCCGGCGCTCCCGGCCCCATCCCTGCCTTTCCCCAGAGGGGGAAGGAGAAAAAACGGGCTCTGACCCATCCTCAATCAGCGCCAACAGCGATCAAGACAATTGCAAAAAGGTCATGCCATGGGACAAGTAGAAAACAAGGTTGCCCTCGTCACCGGCGGGGCCAGCGGCGTGGGCCGCGAGGTGGTGCTCCTGCTGCTGCGCGAGGGCGCGCGCGTGATCATCAGCGACGTGAACGAAGCCGCGGGCCAGGCGCTGGCGGCCGAGTGCGGCGACAACGCCGCCTTCGTGCGCCACGACGTGACGCAGGAGGCCGACTGGCAGGCCGCCATTGCCGCCGCGCAACAGCGCTTTGGCGGGCTGGACATATTGGTCAACAACGCCGGCATCCTGATCCCGGGCAACGTCGAGACCGCCACGCTGGCGCAGTTCCAGCAGCTCATGCAGGTCAACGCCAGCTCGGTCTTCCTGGGCTGCCAGCAGGCCGTCGCGGCCATGAAGGAGCGCGGCGGCAGCATCGTCAACATGGCCTCGGTGTCGTCGTGGCTGCCGGTCGAGAACTACCTGGCCTACAGCGCCTCCAAGGCCGCCGTCGGCGCCATCACGCGCGCCACGGCGCTGTACTGCCGCGCCAACGGCCTGGCCATTCGCGCCAACTCGGTGCACCCGGACGGCATCTACACCCCGATGATGCAGGCCAGCGCCCCGGGCGTGCCGGCCAAGTACCTGCTGTTCGACCCCAAGGCCAACCCCAAGGGCCGCGCCACCATGCCCGACAAGATCGCGCAGGTGATGGTGTTCCTCGCAAGCGACGCGTCCAGCGCGATCAACGGAGCCGAGATCCGCGCCGACAGCGCCATCCTCGGCATGGGGCTGTGAGCATGGCTACCTCCGCACCGCGCTACCACAGCCTGACGATCCAGGCGATCGTCGAGGAAACCTCCGACAGCAAGTCCCTGGTGTTTGCCGTGCCGCCCGAACTGGCCGGCGCCTTTGCCTACAAGCCGGGGCAGTTCCTCACGCTGCGCCTGCCCATGGACGGGCGCTGGCTGCCGCGCTGCTACTCGATGTCCAGCGCGCCCAGCATCGACGAGTCGCCGCGCGTCACGGTCAAGCGCGTGCAGGGCGGGCGCGGCTCCAACTGGGTCTGCGACCAGCTGCGCGTGGGCGACAGCATCGAGGTCATGGCGCCCGCCGGCGTGTTCACGCCGCGGCGCCTCGAGGGCGACTTCCTGCTGCTGGCCGGCGGCAGCGGCATCACCCCGGTCTACTCCATCCTGCGCACCGCGCTGCACCACGGCGAGGGGCGCATCACGCTGCTGTACGCCAACCGCGACGAGCGCTCGGTCATCTTCCGCGAAGAGCTCAACGCGCTGGCCGCGGCCTACCCCACGCGCTTGCAGGTCATCCACTGGCTCGACTCGGTGCAGGGCGTGCCGTCGGTGGCGCAGCTGGCCGAGCTGGCGCGCCACCGCCAGGCGGCGCAGGCCTTCATCTGCGGGCCCGGCCCGTTCATGGACGCGGCGGTAAGCGCGCTGCAGGCGCTGGAGATGCCGCAGGAGCACATCCACGTCGAGCGCTTCGCCTCGCTGCCCGAAGAGGACGACGGCAGCACGCCCGCCCTCGCCGCCGCGCCGGTGCCAGACGCGGTGGACGAGGCCGAGATCGAGCTGCTGCTGGACGGCCAGACCTACCACCTGCGCTGCGCCGGCACCGAGACCGTGCTGGCCGCGGCGCTGCGCGAAGGCATCAACGCGCCCCATTCCTGCCAGGCCGGCCTGTGCGCCTCGTGCATGTGCCAGGTCAAGGAGGGCAGCGTCCACCTGCGCCACAACGAGGTGCTGGACAAGAAAGACCTGGCCAAGGCCTGGACGCTGGCCTGCCAGGCCCTGCCCACCAGCAAAAAGCTGCGCATTCAGTTTCCGGAGTGACCCTTCCCATGTCTGCTGAGACCCCTCGCTACCCCCATCCCCCGCACCTGCCGGCCACGCTGCCGCAGCTGATCGCCCGCTCGGCGCAGCAGCACGGCGACAGGGCCGCCATCGTCGACGGCGACACCACCCTCACCTACGCCCAGCTGCACCAGGCCAGCCGCGACGTGGCGCGCAGCCTGATGGCGCTGGACGTGCAGGCCGGCGACCGCGTGGCGCTGTGGGCGCCCAACATCCATGAATGGATAGTCGCCGCCTGCGGCGTACATGCCGCGGGCGCGGTGCTCGTGCCGCTCAACACTCGCATGAAAGGCGTGGAGGCGGCCGACATCCTCGAGCGCAGCGGCGCACGCGTACTGTTGTGCATCGGCGACTTCCTGAACCAGTACTACCCGGCGCTCCTGCAGGACTGCCGCCCCGGGACGCTGGCCCACGTCGTCGTGCTGCGCGGCGACACGCGCGCGGGCATCAGCCAGCCGGGCGACCTGGGCTGGCAGCAGTTCCTGGCGCGCGCAGACGGCGTGGACCCGGCCCGGGTCGACGCGCGCGTGGCCGCGCTGACCGCGGACAGCACCGCCGACCTGATGTTCACCTCGGGCACCACCGGCCGCCCCAAGGGCGTGATGGCGGCGCACGGCCCCACCATCCGCGCGTTCGACGAATGGTCGCGCGTGGTCGGCCTGGGCGCGGATGACCACTACCTGATCGTCAACCCGTTCTTCCACACCTTTGGCTACAAGGCCGGCTGGGTCGCGGCCTTCGTGCGCGGCGCCACGGTCTACCCCGAGCAGGTGTTCGACGCCGAGGCGGTGCTCTCGCGCATCGCGCGCGAACGCATCAGCTTTCTGCCCGGCCCGCCCACGCTGTTTTTGACCATGCTGGCGCACCCACGCCTGGCGGACTTCGATCTGTCGTCGCTGCGCTCGTCGGTCACCGGCGCCGCCAGCGTGCCGCCGGTGCTGATCCGGCGCATGCGCGACGAGCTGGGCATTGCCAACGTGACCACCGCCTACGGCCTGACCGAGTGCGGCGGCTGCGCCACGCTGTGCGACCCCAGCGACAGCGCCGAGACCGTGGCCAGCACCTGCGGGCGCGCCCTGCCCGGCACCGAGGTGCGCTGCGCAGACGAAGACGGACGCGACGTGCCCACCGGCCAGCCCGGCGAGGTGCTGCTGCGCGGCTACCACGTGATGCAGGGCTACTTCCAGGACGAAGAGGCCACGCGCAAGACCATCGACGCCGACGGCTGGCTGCACACCGGCGACGTCGGCGTGCTCGACGAGCGCGGCTACCTGCGCATCACCGACCGGCTCAAGGACATGTTCATCGTCGGCGGCTTCAACTGCTACCCGGCCGAGATCGAACGCCTGCTGGCCGACCACCCCGACATCGCCCAGGTGGCCGTCGTCGGCGTGCCCGACGAGCGCATGGGCGAGGTGGGCTGCGCCTGCGTCATCACGCGCGGCGGCAAGAGCCTGCCCGCGGCCGACCTGATCGCCTGGTCGCGCACCCACATGGCCAACTACAAGGTGCCGCGCCACGTGCTGCAGCTCGATGCGTTCCCGATGAACGCATCCAACAAGGTCGACAAGCGCCAGCTGCAAAAGCTGGCCGCGGCCCACTGCACCGCCTGATCCGCACCGCGCCACCGACACCGAAGGACTCTCGCCCCATGACTTCTTCCCCCACCGGCGGCGTGGCCGTCGTCACCGGCGCCAGCCGCGGCGTTGGCCAGGGCATTGCCCAGGCGCTGGGCGCCGCCGGCATGACCGTCTACGTCACCGGGCGCAGCACGCGCGAGGGCGAGCAGCAGCTCGCCGGCGAGCCGCTGCACGGCACCATCCACAGCAGCGCGGCGGCCGTCACCGCCGCCGGCGGGCGCGGCATTGCCGTCGCCTGCGACCACGCCGACGACGCGCAGGTGGCCGCGCTGTTCAAGCGCATCGGGCAGGAGCAGGGCCGCATCGACATCCTGGTCAACAACGCGCTGGCCATCGACGACAGCCTGATCGCGCCCGGCCCGTTCTGGGAAAAGCCGCTGACCCAGGCGCGCATGCTCGACGTCGGCCTGCGCTCGCACTATGTCGCCAGCCACCACGCCGCGCCGCTGCTGCTGGCCGCGGGGCGAGACGGCGGCGCGCTGCTCGTCTTCACCTCCAGCTTTGGCGCCGGCTGCTACATGCACGGCCCGGCCTACGGCGCGCAAAAGGCCGGTTGCGACAAGATGGCCTTTGATATGGCCGTCGACTTCGAAGGCACGGGCGTGGCCGCGCTGTCGCTGTGGCTGGGCGTGCAGCGCACCGAGCGCACCGAGATCGCCGCGCGCCAGCGCAGCGACGCCTATGGCGACTTCATGGCGCGCAGCGAAAGCCCGCAGTTCGTCGGCCGCACCATTGCAGCGCTGTGGCGCGACGCACAACTGGCCGGGCGCAGCGGCCAGACCCTGATCGTCGCCGAGCTGGCGCAGCAATACGGCCTGCGCGACGAGGGCGACCGCAGCCCGCCGAGCTGGCGCGAATTCCTGGGCGCGCCCCGCCCCTACCACCCCGCCCGCGTCAGCTGATTCCATTTCTATATCGATCGAGTACGCGAAGGTGAAGCGCAGACAGTGCTGTAGCACGACAAGCGAAGCCGACAAAGTAATCGGTTGATATGGAAATGGAATGACCCCTCTGGAGACCCCGGCCCATGACCATCGAAGAACGCCTGGCCCGGCTGGAAGCCGTCGAAGCCATCCGCCAGCTCAAGCACCGCTACCTCAACGCCTGCGACCTGAAAGAGGTCGAGACCATCCGCGACTGCTTTGCCACCGGCGCGATCGACATCGACTACGGGCCGCTGGGCCGCTTTGCCGACCGCGACAGCTTTGTCGACCTGTACCAGCGCCTGGCCTGCCAGCCCCAGGTGCGCGACAGCCACCACGGCGCCAACCCCGAGATCGAACTGATCGACGCCGACAACGCCCGGGGCCGCTGGTCGCTGGCCTACTTCAACCTGGACGCCCACACCGGCGCCACGCGCCGCCTGGGCGTGATGTACGAGGACGCCTACCGGCGCATCCAGGGGCAGTGGAAGATCGTCGCCACGCGCTCGACCATCCTGGCCGAGGTCACCGGCCACGCGGCCAGCCCCCAGGCCGGCGCCTGACCCGACCCGCCGGCGCATCGGCGCATCGGCGCCCGCGCTGCAACCACGCACAAGGAAACCCATGCGACTCAAAGACAAGGTGGCCCTGATCACCGGCGCCGCGGCCGGCATTGGCGCCGGGGTGGCCCGCCGCTTCGCGCGCGAGGGCGCCAGCCTGTGGCTGTGCGACATTGACGGCGCGGCCGCCGAACGCACGGCGCAGCAGCTGCGCAGCGAACACGGCATTGCCGCGCAGGCCGGCGCCTGCGACGTCACCGAGCATGCCCAGGTGCTGGCCACGGTGCAGCAGGCCATGGCGCATTTCGGGCGGGTGGACATTCTGGTCAACAACGCCTGGGGCCGCCGCCCCGGCCAGCGCGGCTACAGCGCGGTGCAGCAGCTTGCAGACGCCGACGTGGACTGGGCCATGGCCATGGCGCCCAAGGCCGCGCTGTGGGCCATGCAGGCGGTGCAGCCGGGCATGCGCGAGCGCGGCTGGGGCCGCATCATCAACATGTGCTCGCTCAACGGCGTCAACGCCCACCCCTATACCGGCGACTACAACATGGCCAAGGAGGCGCTGCGCACGCTCACCCGCACCGCCGCGCGCGAATGGGCGGCCGACGGCATTTGCTGCAACGCCATCTGCCCGGGCGCAGCCACCGAGGCATACCAAAAATTCGCCGCCGCCAATCCGGCCAACGCCGCCGAGCTGCTCAAGTTCAACCCCATGGGCCGCATGGGCGACCCGGAGGACGACATCGGCAGCGTGGCGCTGTTTCTCGCCAGCGACGACTGCCGCTACCTCACCGGCAACACCTTGTTCGTCGACGGCGGCAGCCACATCAACGGCATTCCCTGGCTGCCGCAGGCCCGGGGCTCCTAGTAGTCCCATCGGACGATGGCACGCCGGCCTGCCGTCCTTACGCTTGAGCCGACTCGGGCACAAGCCCCAGGATCAACATCGGAGCAAACAATGAAACTCAAGGACAAAGTGGCGCTGGTGACCGGTGCCGGCCAGGGCATGGGCCGCGCGATCGCGCAGCGTTTCGCCGCCGAGGGCGCCACCGTCGTGGCGCTGGACCTGAACCTGGAGGCCGCGCAGCAGACGCTGGCCGGCCTGGCGGGCAAGCACCTGGCGCTGGCGCTCAACGTGGCCGATTCGGCCGCGGTCAACACCATGGTCGACGAGGTGGTCGCAAAGCTCGGCCGCGTGGACGTGCTGGTCAACAACGCCGGCACCGGCGGCATGGACAGCTTTACCGAGATGAGTGACGAGGCCTGGGCCCGCGTGATCGGCGTCAACCTCAACGGCGCCTTCTACTGCGCCCGCGCGGCGGTGCGCGCCATGCTCAAGAACGGCGGCGGCGCGGTGGTCAACGTCGGCAGCACCTCGGCGGTGAGCGGCGACGGCCCGGCGCACTACGTCACCTCCAAGGCCGCCATCCAGGGCCTGACGCGCGTGATGGCCAAGGAGCTGGCCAAGAGCGGCATCCGCGTCAACACCCTGGTGCCCGGCCCGACCAACACGCCGATGATGCAGGGCATCCCCCAGGAATGGGCCGACGCCATCATTGCCGGCGTGCCCATGGGCCGCATGGCCGAGCCCGAGGACATCGCCAAGGTGGCGGTGTTCCTGGCCAGCGACGACAGCGGCTTCGTCACCGGCCAGAGCGTGGCCGTCAACGGCGGCAGCGCCTTCTTGTGAGCACAAAGGAGAAAAACATGGGTAATCGACTGCAAGGCAAGGTCGCCTTCATCTCGGGCGCCAGCAGCGGCATTGGCGCGGCCACCGCGCAGCGCATGGCGCTCGAAGGCGCCACCGTCGTCATCTGCGGGCGCCGCCAGGAGCCGCTGGACGCGGTCGTGGCGCAGATCCGCGCCGCGGGCGGCAAGGCCGAGGCCGTCGTGGCCGACGTGGGCGTCGAGGCGCAGTACGTCGGCGCCATCGAGGCCGCCGCACAGCGCCACGGCCGGCTCGACGTCCTGGTCAACAACGCCATGGCCTACACCTGGGGCGCCATCGAGGCGATGAGCACCGAGGATTGGCACGCCAACTTCAAGACCACGGTCGACGGCAGCTTCTGGGGCACGCGCACCGCGCTCAAGCTGATGAAGGACAAGGGCGGCTCCATCGTCAATGTCTCGTCGATCTGCGGACAACTGGGCACGCCCTGGATGGCGGGCTACAGCGCGGCCAAGGCGGCGGTGGACAACTTCTCGCGCGCGGCCGCGGCCGAGGGCGCGCCGCACGGCGTGCGCGTCAACGTGGTGATCCCGGCCGTGGTCGAGACGCCCGCCACCGCCGGCATGCTGGCCACCGACGAGAGCCGCAAGGCCACCGAAAAACTCATCCCGATGGGCCGCGTGGGCCAGCCTGACGACCTGGCGCACGCCATCGTCTTCCTGGCCAGCGACGAGGCCGGCTACATCACCGGCGCGTCGCTTCCCGTCGACGGCGGGCGCTCCGCCGTGCTCGTCACCGCCTTGTAAGACCCGGATCAGCCATGACCACAAACACCTGGCCCGCCACGCTGGAAGAGCGCATCGACCGCCTGGAGTCGCTCGACGCCATCCGCCAGCTGGCCGGCAAATACTCGCTGTCGCTGGACATGCGCGACATGGACGCCCACGTCAACCTGTTCGCGCCCGACATCCGCGTCGGCAAGGAGAAGGTCGGCCGCGCGCACTTCAAGGCCTGGCAGGACAGCACGCTGCGCGACCAGTTCACCGGCACCTCGCACCACCTGGGCCAGCACATCATCGAGTTCGTCGATGCCGATCACGCCACCGGCGTGGTCTATTCCAAGAACGAGCATGAATGCGGCCCCGAGTGGGTCATCATGCAGATGCTGTACTGGGACGACTACGAGCGCATCGACGGCCAGTGGTACTTCCGCCGCCGCCTGCCCTGCTACTGGTACGCCACCGACCTGAACAAGCCGCCGATTGGCGACATGAAGATGCGCTGGCCCGGCCGCGAGCCCTACTGGGGCACGTTCCACGACCTGTTTCCCTCGTGGCGCGAGTTCTGGGCCCAGCGCCCGGACAAGGACAGCCTGCCCGAAGTGGCCGCCCCCGCCCCGCTGGAGCAATTCCTCAAAACCATCCGCCGCGGCACGCCGGCGCCGCGCATCCGCGTGCGCTGACGCTGCGCAGCCCTTGAACTGTTTCGCCCGCCCATGACACCGCTTTTGTTCACCCCCACCCAGCTCGGCGACCTGCAACTGGCCAACCGCATCGTGATGGCGCCGATGACGCGCAACCGCGCCGAGGCCGACGGCACGCCCAACGCGCTGATGGCCGAGCACTACGGCGCGCGCGCCGACGCCGGCCTGATCGTCGCCGAGGGCACCTGGCCCGAGGTGGCCGGCCAGGCCTACTGCCGCCAGCCCGGCATCGAGACTCCGGCCCACGTCGCCGGCTGGCGCCGCGTCACCGACGCGGTGCACCAGCGCGGCGGGCGCATCGTGCTGCAAATCATGCACGGCGGGCGCGTTGGCAGCGCGCACATCAAGCCGGCCGGCGTACCCACGGTGGCGCCGTCGGCGCTGCAGGCGCGCGGCGAGATCTGGACCGACGCGGCCGGCATGCAGCCCTTCGACCACCCGCAGGCACTCACCACCGAGCAGGTGAAAGAGGCGATTGCCGAGCACCGAGCGGCCGCGCTGCGTGCGCGTGACGCGGGCTTTGACGGCGTGGAGCTGCACGGCACCAGCGGCTACCTGAGCATGCAATTTTTGAGCTCGCACACCAACGCGCGCCAGGACGCCTACGGCGGCAACGCCACCGCGCGCGCGCGCTTTGCCTTCGAGTGCCTGGCCGCCATGGCCGACGCCATCGGCGCCGGCCGCGTGGGCCTGCGCCTGAACCCGGGCAACACCTACAACGACACGGCCGACGAAGACTCGGCCGCCACCCACGCCGAGCTGATGCGCCAGGCGCGCCCGCTGGGCCTTGCCTATCTGCACGTGATGCGCGCCTCGGTCGACGACATCGACGCCTTCGCGCTGGCGCGCGCCAACTTCGGCGGCCCGCTGATCCTCAACGACGGCTTTGACGGCGCCAGCGCCGAGGCAGCGCTGCAGGCCGGCGAGGGCGAGGCCATCTCGTTTGCGCGCCACTTCATCGCCAACCCCGACCTGGTGCAGCGCCTGCGCGCAGGCCTGCCGCTGGCGCGTTTCGACCGGCGCACGCTGTACACCGCGGGCGCAGCCGGCTACACCGACTACCCGCTGGCGGCCACCGCGACGGCTTGAAATAGCCACTTGCTCTCACATAACGCCCTGGCAACCCCGGGGCGTTTTGCATGGTGCCGGAGTGCCGGCGTCTCGCCGGCACTCATCGCGGCGAGGGCGCCGCTCCCACAAAGGCGCCACTCCCACAACACCCCCCGCTTCTGCCCAGGCGCGCTATGAAGCTTCGCCGCGCTGTGGCCACTGCACGTGGCGACTCATGTCGCCGACGAAATCCATCTGCCGGTAGTCGCGCTCGGCAAAGCGCCAGGCGCCGTCCACGCATTCAAAGCGGTCGAGGTAGCGACCGCTGGCGATGACCTGCAGCGCAAAGCCGTCGACTGCCTGCAGCACCGTGTAGCACGAGCGCGCGCTCGCCGTGCGGCCGTCCGGCGCCACTTCGACGATGGGGTTGGTGATCAGGTGGCGCGTACGCGGCGTGCCGCAGGGGTAGAGGATGAGCAGCTTGCGCCACAGCGCCAGCAGCTGCTGCGCGTCCAGGGGCTGGGGCGCGCCGGTCAGGATGCGCGCATGCTCGAACAGCGCCGCCGCCTGCGTGAGCCGCCCCTGGTCGATGGCCTCGCCATAGCGGTACAGCAGCTGGGGGATGGCGACGTGGGCCGTGATGGCGTGCATGTCCATGCAGTCTTCCTGAGTTCAACAAAAACGGGACGCCCAGGGCGTCCCGCAATCAAGCAGCAATCACGCCGCTGTCTTGGCTGTTACGTCGGGCTATGCGCCCCCGGGTGATCGCCCGTGCGCGTGCCGCCCGTCGCGTCGCCGTGCGCACCGCCGCGGTAGTGGCGCTGCTGCTCGTCTTCCACGCCCAGCCAGCAGGCCAGCGCCGGCAGCAGGAAGATGGCGCCCAGCACGTTGACCAGGAACATGAAGGCCAGCAGCACGCCCATGTCGGCCTGGAACTTGAGCGCCGAGAACACCCAGGTGCCAATGCCCACGGCCATGGTCACGGCGGTGAACACGGCGGCCGTGCCGCGCTGGCGCATGGCCTCGTAGAAGGCCTCGCGCAGACTCAGGCCGCGGTTGTGGATCTCGTGCTGCATCGACTCGAAGATGTAGATGCCGTAGTCCACGCCCACGCCCACGCCCAGGGCGATCACCGGCAGCGTGGCAACCTTCAGGCCAATGCCCAGCAGCGCCATCAGCGCGTTGCACATGATGGTCACCAGCACCAGCGGCACGATCACGCACAGCACGGCGCGCCAGCTGCGGAAGGTGAGCCAGCACAAGAGCGAGATGGAGGCAAAGATGGACAGCAGCATCTGCACCTCGGCCTTCTCCACCGCCTCGTTGGTGGCCGCGGCCACGCCGGCGTTGCCCCCGCCCAGGCGGAACACCGCATGGGGCAGCGGGTTGGCGTCGATGAAGTGCTGCACCTCGTCGACCACGTTCTTGAGCGTGCTGCCCTCGTGATCCGCCAGGTAGATGGCGATGTGCAGGACCTTGCAGCCGTCGGTGTTCAGGCCGTTCTCCGGATTGGACGCGCGCGCGCCGGTGCGCAGGCCGCCCTCGCTGCGCTGCAGCGCGGCCCAGCGCGGGTTGGCCTCGTTGTTGCTTGACGCATAGAGCTTGGTCAGCCCCGCGATCGAGCTGACCGAGCGCACGCCGGCCACGCCGCGCATGTGCTGGTCGAAGCGCTCGACCGCGTTCATCACCTCCCAGTTCAGGCAAGCCTCCTGCAGATCCTTGGTCTCAACATAGACCGACAGCACGTCCATGCCGATGGAGTAGTTGGCGATGATCTTGTCGTTGTCCTGGTTGTAGCGCGAGTCGGCGCGCAGCTCGGGCACGCCGCTGCCGATGTCGCCCGTCTGCAAGAGGCGCGAGTAATAGGTGGCGCCGGCCAGCAGCACCAGCATGACGGCAAACGTGGCCAGCGCCGGCTTGGGCAGCGCCAGCGCCGAGACGCGCCACCACAGCGGGTGGTGCTTGGCAACGCCGTCAGGCGCTTTTTTCGCCGAGAACTCCAGGCGCAGGTGCGACAGGATGATGGGCATGAACATCTTGTTGGTCATGATCATCAGCGCCACGCCCAGGCAGGCGGTCAGGCCCAGCTCGTGCACGATCGGGATGTCGATCACCATGATCACCATGAAGCCCAGCGCGTTGGCCAGCAGAGCCATGATGCCGGGGATAGCCAGCTTGCGAAACGAGTTCTCCGCCGCCAGGCGCGCACTCTCGCCGGCCATGACGTTCTGCTTCCAGGCGTTGGTCATCTGCACCGCGTGCGACACGCCGATCGAGAAAATCAGAAAGGGCACGAGCACCGACATCGGGTCGATGCCGCGCCCCAGCAGCGACAAAATTCCCAGCAGCCAGATCACCGGCAGCATGGCGACGACGATGGCCAGCACGGTGAGCTTGAGCGAGTGCGAATACCACCACAGCAGCGCAAAGGTGATGACGAAGGCCATCAGAAAGAACAGCGCCACCGTGGTCAGGCCGTCCATCACGTCGCCCATCACCTTGGAGAAACCGACGATCTGCAGGTCGATGTCCTTGCCGGCGAACTCGCTGCGGATGCGTTCGAGCTGGCCGGCCACCTTGGCGTAGTCCAGGTGCTCGCCGTTCTCGGGGTTGATCTCCAGCAGGTCGGCCTGGACCATGGCCGACTTCAGGTCGTTGGCCACCAGCTGCCCCACCACCCCCGAGCGGGCCACGTTGGCGCGCACCTGCGCAATGCTCTCGGCGTCGGCGTTGAAGCGCGCGGGAATCACCACGTCGCCGGTAAAGCCCTGCTCGGTCACCTCGATGTAGCGCACGCTGGGCGAGAAGATCGAGCGCACGCTGCCGCGGTTGACGCCGGGGATGAAGAACACCTCGTCGTTGACCTTGCGCAGCACCGCCAGGAACTCGGGGTTGTAGATGTCGCCCTCGCCCTTCCACTGCACGCTCACCATCACCCGGTTGGCTCCCGAGAAGCTGCCCGAATGCTCCAGGAACGCGCTCATGTAGTTGTGCTTGAGTGGAATGAGCTTGTTGAACCCCGGGTCGAGCCGAGTGTTGACCGCCGCCGCCCCTAGCAACAGCGTCAGCAGCAGGAAGAAGATGCCCAGGGGCTTGCGCAGATTGATCAGCGCATGCGCCATCTTGGCGACGAAGGCATCGGTGCGGGACAGGGTTTCTGGGGCGGTGGTCATGGCAGGCGCAGGTCAGGGGAATGGGGAGGTACGCGGCCATTATTCAAGACACCTGCCCCCCGGCATCGTCCAAAAGGAGTAGCGCGCCGCGCCCCCCAGGGACAACCCTCAGCGGGGTTTTTCAGTAGTCCGAACGCGGTATGCAGCCACCCCCTGGGTGCTGGCATCGTCTGGCGCCGCATGGATTTGATGCACCTCAACCCTCATTCAAAACCCCCAAGGAGATTCCCCATGGATTTTTCGTCCCCCGCTCGCCGGGGCAAGGCTCCCGCGCGTACGCTGGTGGCGCGCGCCGCCACGCTGGCGCTGCTGACGCTGGGCGCCGCCGCCCAGGCCGCGCCCACGGTCTACCTGTCGGACGACACCACGCTGGACTATTCGCTGACCCTGTCCTACACCGGCTCGATGCGCACCATGGCGCCCTCGTCGGTCTACCTGGCCGCGCCCGACTATGACGACGGCACGCGCAACTTCAAGCGCGGCGACCTGGTCAACAACCGCACCAGCGTGCTCGGCGAGATCAAGCTCAAGCACGACAACGTCGGCTTTCTCGCCCGCGCCACGGGTTTTTACGACACCGTCTACCGCGGCATCAACGCCAACAACTCGCCGTCCACGGTCAACAAGATCGGGCCGCACAACGAATTCGTCTCGACCACGCGCAAGCGCAGCGGCCAGGACGCGCGCCTGCTCGACTTCTACGGTTTCGGCAGCTGGACCGTGGGCAACGACCAGTACCTGTCGGTCAAGCTCGGCCAGCACGTGGTGGCCTGGGGCGAGAGCATGTTCTGGGCCAACATCAGCCAGGGCCAGGTGCCGCTGGATGCGACCAAGTTCAACGTGCCCGGCACCGAGGCCAAGGAAGGCTATCTGCCCGTGCCGCAAATCTCGGCCGACCTGACGCTGACCGACGACCTGACGGCCACCGGCTTCTACCAGTTCCACTGGGAGGAGACGCGCCTGAACCCGGTGGGCGACTTCTTTGGCAGCGACTCGTTTGGCCCGGGCGCGCAGTTCATGCGTTTCGCTCCTGGCGCCATCAACAGCCTGCCCGATCACAGCGGCGCCATTGCCAACTTCGCCGGCGAGATCAAGCCCAAGAACTCCGGCCAATGGGGCCTGGGCCTGCGCTGGCAGGCCACCGACGCCACCGAGCTGGGGCTGTTTCACTACCGCTACCACGACCGCGTGGGCTCGATGTTCTTCGACTTCACCGGCGACACGCAATACTCGTCGTTCACCAAGTTCGGCGCCCAGGCCTCGCCCGCAAGCGCCCCTTACTACAAGCTGGCCTACTTCGACAACATCAAGCTCACTGGTGTCAGCCTGTCGACCAAGATTGGTGACTCGGTGCAGTTCGGCGGCGACCTGAGCTACCGCGACGGCGCGGCCGTCTACCTGGACAACGGCGCGCCGGCCCGCGGCCGCTATCTGCAGGCCAACGTCAATGCGCTGTACATGATGGGCCCGAGCATGCTGGCCCACCAGACCACGCTGATGGGCGAGGTCATGCACCAGCGCATCGTTGGTGTGGACGCGCTCACCGTCACCAGCGGCGGCGTTAGCAGCACCTCCTCCAAATACGTCTACGACGGCCAGACCCGCGGCTCCACCCTGCTGGGCGTGGGTGCCATCTTCGACTACCCCAACGTCTTCAGCGGCTGGGACTTGAGCACCAGCGCCACCTGGACGCAGAACATCCAGGGCAGCGCCATCGGCGGCATGGGCCGCGATGAAAAGCGCCTGACGCTGGGCGCCACCATGAAATACCTGGGCAATCTATCGCTGGGCCTGACCTGGGTGAACTACCTGGGCTCGGCCGACATTGCCGCCGGCCGCACCATGGCCGACCGCGACTATGTGTCGTTCAACGCCAAATACACCTTCTAAACCCCGTTTCCAGAGAAAACCAGGATCGCAAAGATGAGCAAGAAATTCCACCACCTGTGGCTGGCAGCGGCCGCCGCCTGCCTGCTGGCGGGCCAGGCCAGCGCCAAGGGCACGGCTGAGGAAATCGCCCGCCTGGGCAAGGACCTGACCTGCGTGGGCGCCGAGAAGGCGGGCAACGCCGACGGCAGCGTTGCCGCCTACAGCGGCAAATGGCTGGGCGCGCCCCCGCACGTGAACTTCAAGGGCACGGGCGGCCACCCGATCAACCCCTACCCCGACGACAAGCCGCTGTTCACCATCACCGCGGCCAATATGGACCAATACGCCGCTCGCCTGTCCGACGGCGAGAAGGCGTTGTTCAAGAAGTACCCCGACACCTTCAAGATGCCCATCTACCAGAGCCGGCGCGATTTCCGCCTGCCCGACTCGGTCTGCGCCATCACCAAGGAAAACGCCGCCAAGGCCGAGCTGGTCGACGACGGCGAGGGCATTCTGGCAACCACCGGCGGCTTTGCCTTCCCCTTCCCCAAGACGGGGCTGGAGCTGTTGTGGACGTCCTCGGTCTTCACCTACCGCCCGTTCACCGAAGAGCTGATCTCCGACAACGCCTACGTGCTGGCCGACGGCAAGATCAACTGGGGCCGCGTCAAGTCGCGCAACCTCGCCTCGCACCTGGAGCCGGGCAAGCCGCAGAACACGGCGGACAACAACCAGTCGTCGTTCTACATGAACGAGACGCTGCTGCCCGAGCGCGACAAGGGCGAGATCAACACCGGCATGGAGTGGTGGAATTTCAAGACCAAGCCGCGCCAGAGCTGGCGCTACGACCCCGGCACGCGCCGCGTGCGCCAGTCGCCGGGCTACGGCTTTGACATGTCCTTCCCGGGCTCGGGCGGCTCCATCACCGTCGACGAGGTGCGCCTGTTCAACGGCACGGGCGAGCGCTACAACTGGAAGATCGTTGGCAAGCGCGAGGTCTACGTGCCCTACAACGCCTACCGCCTGCACTCGCCCGACATCAAGTACGCCGACCTGCTCACGCCCAACCACGTCAACCCCGACGCCATGCGCTATGAGCTGCACCGTGTCTGGGTGCTCGAAGGCACGCTCAAGGAGGGCTTTCGCCACCTCTACAGCAAGCGCGTGATGTACATCGACGAAGACAGCCACCTGATGCTGATGGGCGAGAACTACGACGCCCGCGGCGGCCTGTGGCGCACCGGCATGGTCAACTACTTCTACGCCTACGAGGCCAATACCTGGCAGGCCGGCGTGGGCCTGTACCACGACCTGCAGACCGGCTCCTACCTGGCGTTCAACCTGGTCAACGAGCAGCCCCAGGGCTACACGCTCAACACCGGCAAGTTGAGCCCCAAGGACTTCGGCCCCGACGCAGCGCGCCGCGCCGGCCTGTAAGCCACCCACCGACGCATGGCCCTGGATCCAGGCGACTGGATCCACGGTTTTTGGCACCACCCGCCCCTCGGCGCGTGGTGCTTTTTTGCGCCCTGTCCAACCCGCGACAGTGTGCGTTTTCGTTAGTCTCAACGGACGATGCCCGCAACAGCCGCGCTGTCCAGAATCACCAGCACATCCAAGAGACAAGAGCAGCCCCGCCTTGGCGCTCACCTTTTCGAGAGGACACGACACATGATGGACATTCGCGCACTGGCGTACGTGGTGGCGCAGACCACCGACATCGCACGCTGGAAGGAGTATGCCGAGGGCGTGCTGGGCATGATGACCGCGCCCGCAGAGGGCGGCGGCCTGTACGTGCGCATGGACGAGCGCCAGTTCCGCTTCGCGGTCGAGCCCGGCGCGCACAACGCCTATACCGCATCGGGCTGGGAGGTGGCGGACCAGCAGGCATTCGAGCAGGCCGTGCAAAGCCTGCGCGACGCGGGCGTGGCGCACCAGTTCGAAGACGCCGCCTTCTGCCGCCGCCGCTGCGTGCAGCAATTGGTGAGCTTTTGCGACCCCTCGGGCAACCGCCACGAGGTGAGCTGGGGCTTCAAGTCCGACTTCCAGCACTTCGCCTCGCCGACCGGGGTTTCGCGCTTCGTCACTGGCGCCATCGGCATGGGCCACACCGTGCTGCCCGCGCCCGACTTCGCCAAGACCGCCGCCTTCTTCAAGGACGTGATGGGATTCGGCCTGTCCGACATCATGAACTTCGAGCCCCCGGGCACCGAGGGCGTGTCGCTGCCCATCCACTTCCTGCACTGCAACAACGGCCGCCACCACAGCCTGGCGATCGCGGGCTTCCCCGTAGAGAGCGGCTGCGTGCACGTGATGGTCGAGGTCGAGGACATGCCCGAGGTGGGCCGCGCCATCGACCGCATGTACGCCCACAAGGTGCAGCAGACGGCCACGCTGGGCCAGCACACCAACGACAAGATGATTTCCTTCTACATGCGCACGCCGTCCAACTTCGACATTGAATTTGGCTACAACGGCGCAGTCATCGACTGGGCGCAGCACATCGCCCACGAATTCACCCGCGTGAGCCTGTGGGGGCACGACTTCAGCGTGTCGCAACAACAACTCTTGGACAAGGAGGCCTGAGCGCCATGAGCAACAAACTGATCAGCGCCGCGGACGCGGTAGCCCAAATCAAGGACGGCATGACCGTCGGCATCGGCGGCTGGGGCCCGCGGCGCAAGCCCATGGCCCTGGTGCGCGAGCTGCTGCGCAGCCCCGTCAAGGATCTCACCGTCGTCGCCTACGGCGGCGCCGAAGTGGGCATGCTGTGCGCCGCCGGCAAGGTCAAGAAGCTGATCTTCGCCTTCGTGTCGCTGGACTTCATTCCGCTGGAGCCGTACTTTCGCAAGGCCCGCCAGAGCGGCGCGCTTGAGGTGATGGAGATCGACGAGGGCATGTTCATGCTCGGCCTGAAAGCCGCCGCCATGCAAGTGCCCTTCATCCCCACCCGCCTGGGCCTGAACACCGACGTGCCCAAGGTCAACCCGGACATCAAGCTGATCGACTCGCCCTACGACGACAAGCAGTGGGTGGCCATGCCCGCGCTGCCGCTGGACGTGGCGCTCCTGCACGTGGATCGCGCCGACGTGCGCGGCGTCTGCCAGGTCAAGGGCCCGGACCTGTACATGGACGACCTGTTCGCCCGCGCCGCGCGCAACACCATCGTCAGCTGCGACGAGCTGGTCGACAGCAGCCACTTCGCCCAGGGCGAGGAAGCGCGCTACGTGCCCTGGGAGCGCTCGGAGACCAACGCCGTCGTGCACCTGCCCTTTGGCGCCCACCCCAGCTCGTGCGCGCCGCTGTACGGCTTCGACGTCAAGCACTTCAAGGAGTACGCAGCCAGCGCCAAGGAAGAAGGCGGCTGGGCCCACTACTTCGAACGCTATGTGCAGTGCAGCCAGGAGCAGTACCTGGAGCGCGTGGGCGGCGCCGACGCGCTTGCCAAGCTGCCCCTGCCCGTGTTCTGACCAGAAAGGAAATCGAAATGAGTGAAATTGCTCTGGTGGACCGCATCATCTGCGCTGCCGCCCAGGTCTGGAAGGACGACGGCGAGGTGCTGGCCACTGGCATCGGCATCGTGCCGCGCCTGGCCGCCTCGGTGTGCATGGTCAGCGTCAACCCCGACCTGATGATGACCGACTCCGAGTCCTGGATCGTGCAGGAGCCCGTGCCCATCGGCCCGCGCGGCGACTACCAAATCAAGCGCGAAAGCCACATGGGCTTTGCCCGCATCTTCGACAACGTCTGGGGTGGCAAGCGCCACGCCATGGTGGGCCCCACCCAGGTCGACCGCTTCGGCCAGGGCAACATCTCGATGGTGGGCGGCGACTACGCCCGCCCGAAGTCGATGATGCTGGGCGTGCGCGGCTTTCCGGGCAACTCCATCAGCCACGCCAACTCGTTCTTCGTGCCCAACCACAGCACCAAGGTGTTTGTCGAAGGCGAGGTCGACATGGTCGCGTCGGTGGGCTACAACCCGGCGCGCCTGGCGCGCGGCTGGAGCCTCCATGAAGTGGCCGACGTGCGCAGCATCTTCACCAACCTGTGCGTGTTCGACTTCGGCGGCCCCGACCACCAGGCGCGCCTGGTGTCGCTGCACCCGGGCGTGACTGTCGCCCAGGTGCAGGAAGCGACCGGCTTTGCGCTGCACATTCCCGAGAATGTCCCCACCACGGCCGACCCCAGCGCCGAGCAGCTGGCGCTGCTCCAGCGCTTCGACCCCCACAACCTGCGCGCCAGCGTCATCAAGGCCTGAGACCATGAGCACCACCGCCCCCGGCGACGCCCTCGTCCAACGCGAGGACAAGTCCGTCTACGAAACCCAGGAGCCCGTGCTGTACGCCGTGGCCGACGGCATTGCCACGGTCACGATGAACCGTCCCACGTTCAACAACGCGCAGAACTCGCAGATGACCTATGCGCTGGACGCTGCGTTCGAGCGCGCCATCGCCGACGACGCGGTCAAGGTCATCGTGCTGCGCGGCATGGGCAAGCACTTCAGCGCCGGCCACGACATCGGCACGCCGGGGCGCGACATCAACAAGAGCTTTGAGCGCAAGCACCTGTGGTGGGACCACACCAACAAGCCGGGCGCGGAGCAGCTCTATGCGCGCGAGCAAGAGGTGTACCTGGGCATGTGCCGGCGCTGGCACGACATGCCCAAGCCCACCATTGCCATGGTGCAGGGCGCCTGCATTGCCGGCGGGCTGATGCTGGCCTGGGTCTGCGACCTGATCGTCGCCAGCGACGACGCCTTCTTCCAGGATCCGGTGGTGCGCATGGGCATTCCCGGCGTCGAATACTTTGCCCACGCCCATGAGCTGAACCCGCGCATTGCCAAGGAATTTTTGTACCTGGGCGAGCGCATGCCGGCCGAGCGCGCATACCAGATGGGCATGGTCAACAAGGTCGTGTCGCGCGACGAGCTGGAGGCCGCCACCTATGCCTGGGCGGCAAAAATCGCCAGCCAGCCGCGCCTGGGCCTGTCGCTGACCAAGACCGTCATCAACCGCGTCGAAGAGCTGCAGGGCCTGCGCAGCACCATGGACATGGCGTTTGGCTATCACCATTTCGCCCATGCGCAAAGCCAGGTGCTGGGCGCCGGCCAACTGGGCGGCCACGACGCCAAGAGCATGGTGCAGGCCAACAAGCAGGGAGAGGGTGCATGAACACCAGCGCCGCCACGCGCCCTGCCCTGCGCACGCCGCTGTGCGACCTGCTGGGCTGTGAATACCCGGTGGTGCAGACCGCGATGGGCTGGGTCGCCGGCTCCAGCCTGGTGGCGGCGACGACCAACGCCGGGGGCTTCGGCTTCCTGGCCGGCGCCACGATTGCCGCCGACCGCATCGAGGCCGAGATCCTGCGCGTCAAAAAGCTCACCGACGACCGCCCGTTCGGCCTGAACTTCCACATGTTCCAGCCCAACGCGCAGCAGCTGCTGGACCTGGCGGTCAAGTACAAGATCCGCGCCGTCAGCTACGGCCGCGGGCCGGACAAGAAGACGATTGGCCGCCTGCGCGACGCAGGCATCGTCTGCATGCCGACGGTGGGCGCGCTCAAGCATGCGCAAAAAGCCATCGAGATGGGCGCCAACGTCATCACCATCCAGGGTGGCGAGGGCGGCGGCCACACCGGAAGCGTCCCCACCACGGTGCTGCTGCCCCAGGTGGTCGACGCTGTCGACGTGCCGGTGGTGGCCGCCGGCGGCTTCTACGACGGGCGCGGCCTGCTGTCGGCGCTGGCCTTTGGCGCGCAGGGCATTGCCATGGGCACGCGGTTTTTGATGACCAGCGACTCGGGCGTGCCGCAAGAGACGCTGGCGCGCTACCTGGCGGCCAAGGACGCCGAGAAGATCCGCATCTCTCACCTGGTCGACGGCATGCCCCAGCGCATGATTCCCAACGAATACCTGGCGATGCTGGAGAAGGCCTCGCCCTTCAAGCGCGTGCGCATCGCGCTGTCGCTGGCGCTGCAGTGGAAGGCGCAGACCGGCATGACCACCGGCCACGCCCTGTCGGTGCTGTGGCAGGCGCTGCGCGAAGACCCGGCCAGCGTCGCGCAGACCGTGATGGCGGCCAACGCCCCCATGCTGCTGCAGCGCTCCATGGTCGACGGCAAGCCCGCCGAGGGCGTGATGTCCGCCGGCCAGGTGGCCGCGCTGATTGGCCGCCTCGACTCATGCGAGCAAGTCATCCGCGGCATTGCCGCGCAGGCACAAGAGCGCCTGCAGGCGCTCACAACCGTACGAACCAACGCGATCCAGCCATGAGCGAACAACAGTTTTTCACCAAGATCCACGACAACGGCGTCGCCGAGATCGTGATCGACCGCGCGCCGGTCAACGCCCTGAACGCCGCCGGCTGGAACGGCCTGGCCGCCGAGATCGAGGCCACCGGCCAGCGCCCCGAAGTGCGCGTGATCGTCATCCGCGCCGAGAACCGCGGCTTTTGCGCCGGCGTCGACATCAAGGAGCTGGCGGCCAACGACAAGCTCATCGTCAGCGTCAACGCGGGCAACTACGCCACCTTCAAGGCGGTGCACCGCAACCGGGTGCCGGTGATCGCCGCGGTGCACGGCTTCGTGCTGGGCGGGGGCATCGGCATCTGCGGCGCGGCCGACATCGTGATCGCCGCCGAGGACGCCACCTTCGGCCTGCCCGAGGTCGACCGCGGCGCCATGGGCGGCGCGGCCCACCTGCAGCGCATGTTCGGCGTGCAGAAGACGCGCTACCTGTTCTTCACCGGCGAGATGATCGGCGCGGCCGAGGCGCTGCGCCTGGGCGCGATCGAGCGCGTCGTGCCGCGCGACGCGCTGCGGGACACCGCGCTTGAGATCGCCGCCAAGATCGCTGCCAAGAGCCCCGCCATGATCCGCATCGCCAAGGAGGCGCTCAACGGCATCGAGGACGGCAACCTGGAGGACAAATACCGCTGGGAGCAAGGCTTTACGCTGCAGGCCTACATGAGCCCGGACTCCGCCGAGACGCGCGACGCCTTCGTCAACAAGCGCGACGCCAAATTCTGAAATCGCCTCCAAGGACACAGCCACCATGGAACTACGCTACACGCCCGCCCAGCAGGCTTTTCGCGCCGAGGTGCGCGACTGGCTCGCCACCAACGTCCCCAAAGCGCCCTTTGCCAGCTACGACACGCGCGAGGGCTTCGAGCAGCACCGCCAGTGGGAGGCCACGCTGGCCGACGCGGGCCTGAGCAGCATCACCTGGCCCAAGGCGCTGGGCGGACGTGGCAGCGACCTGGTCGAGTGGCTGATCTTTGAAGAGGAATACTGGGCCCACGACGCGCCCCAGCGCGTCAACCAGAACGGCATCTTGCTGCTGGGCCCGACGCTGATGGAATTTGGCACGCCCGAGCAAAAGGCGCGCTTTCTGCCCAGCACGGCACGCTGCGACGACATGTGGGCGCAGGGCTGGAGCGAGCCCAACGCCGGCTCGGACATGGCCGCCATCAGCAGCCGCGCCATCCGCGACGGCGACCACTACGTGGTCAACGGCCAGAAGATCTGGTCCACGCGCGCGGTGTTCGCCAACTGGCTGTTCGGCCTGTTCAGGAGCGACCCGCAGTCCTCGCGCCACCACGGCCTGACCTATCTGCTGGTGCCGCTGGACGCGCCGGGCATTACCGTGCGCCCGATCCGCGCGCTCAACGGTAAAGAGGCGTTTGCCGAAATCTTTTTTGACGACGTGCGCGTGCCCGTGGCCAACCGCCTGGGCGACGAGGGCCGCGGCTGGCACGTGGCCATGGCCACCGCCGGTTTTGAGCGCGGCCTGCTGCTGCGCTCGCCGGCACGCTACCAGCGCACGGCGCAAAAACTGGTGCAGCTGTACCGCAAGCACCAAAGCGCCTGCGACCGCGACCCGAGCATCCGCGAGGCGGTGACCCGCGCCTGGATGGGCGCCGAGGCCTACACGCTGGCCTCCTACCACACGGTGGGCAAGCTGGCCCAGGGCGCCACCATTGGCGCCGAGGCCAGCACCAACAAAATCTTCTGGTCCGAGCTCGACTTGCTGCTGCACGAGACGGCCATGCGCATCCTGGGCGCGCGCGCCGAGCTGGTCGACGACGCCGAGGTGCACGAATGGCTGGAAGGCTTCCTGTTCGCCCAGGCCGGCCCCATCTACGCCGGCAGCAACGAGATCCAGCGCAACATCATTGCCGAGCGCGTGCTCGGCATGCCCAAAGCATGAACAACCCCCTGAGTCGCTTCGCGCCTTCCCCCTTCTCTCGCGCCGCTGCGCGGCGCGGGAAGGGGGACGCATCCAGCGCGGCGGGGCTGCCCTTGCGCGGATGCCCTGACCTGGGTTGCGCCAGTTTCAGCCGCTGAGCCCCAAGAATCACTGATATCCGGAGAACCACCATGGAGTTCACCTTCACCCAAGACCAGACGGCGTTTCGCGACTCGGTCAGCCGCTTTTTGATGACCGAGGCGCCGCCCGAGATGCTGCGCGAAGTCTGGGACACCGACAGCGGCCGCAGCCCCGCGCTGCGCAAGAAAATTGCCGAGCAAGGCCTCACCGCCCTGTCCGTGCCCGAGGAAGAAGGCGGCCTGGGCCTGGGCGACGTCGACTGGTCGCTGATGACGCAGGAACTCGGCTACTACGCCATTCCCGACTCGCTGATCGACACCGCCTACATTGCTGCCGGCCTGCTGGCCACCCTGCCCGCCGGCCACGCCGCGCGCGCCGCCTGGCTGCCGCGCATCGTCGACGGCAGCGCGCGCATCGCCGTGGGCCATCCGGTCAACCCCTGGGTGGCCGACGCCCACCTGGCCGACCTGCTGCTGCTGCCCCACGCCACGCCCCAAGGGCTTGAGGTGCACGCCGTTCCCGCCAGCCAGGTGCAGGTGCAGACCGAGCGCAGCATCGACGCCTCGCGCCGCCTGAGCACCGTGCAGTGGCAGCCGGGCGACGCCACGCGCATTGCCGACGCCGCCACCGGCCAGGCGCTGTGGGACGAAGCGCTCGAGCGCGGCGCGCTGGCCGTCGCCGGCGAGCTCATCGGCCTGTCCCAGCGCATGCTCGACCTGACGGTGGACTACGCCGGCCAGCGCAAGCAGTTCGGCAAGCCCATTGGCGCCTTCCAGGCGGTCAAGCACCACCTGGCCGACGTGTTCACCGCCATCGAATTCGCCAAGCCCGTGCTCTACCGCGCCGCCGCCGCGCTGGCGACGAAGGACGCCAGCACCAGCGCCCGCGTGGCCCACGCCAAGCTGGCCTGCGGCGAAGCCGCGCTGCTGGCCGCGCGCAAGGGCATCCAGGTACACGGCGCCATGGGCTACACCTGGGAGGTCGACCTGCAGATGTTCATGAAGCGCGCCTGGGCGCTCAACGGTGCCTGGGGCGACCGCGCCTTTCACCAAGAGCGCCTGGGCGCCGCCCTGTTCACCGACGGTGCGCCGCTGGGGGCGGGGGCGACGTTTCACTGAGCCGCGCCCCGCTTTCGCCCCCTCCCCCTCTGGGGGAGGGTTGGGGTGGGGGCCAGCGACGCATGCAACCAACACAAGGCATTTACCGCAACAGCCGCCCCCATCCCCTCCTTCCCCCAAAGGGGGAAGGAGCAAGCCGCCCACCCATCCATTGACAGACAAGGACACCCCATGGCCACCCCCCAAGCCTATATCGTCGACGCCCTGCGCTCGCCCACCGGCAAGCGCAAGGGGTCGCTGGCCCACGTGCATGGAGCCGACCTGGGCGCGCACGTCATCCGCGCACTGGTCGAGCGCAACGCCGTTCCGGCCGACGAGTACGACGACGTCATCTTCGGCTGCGTCGACACCATCGGCCCGCTGGCCGGCGACATCGCGCGCACCTCCTGGCTGGCCGCCGGCATGCCGCTTTGCGTGCCCGGCACCACCATCGACCGCCAGTGCGGCAGCTCCCAGCAGGCGGTGCACTTTGCCGCGCAGGCGGTGATGAGCGGCACGCAGGACGTGGTGCTCGCCGGCGGCGTGCAGACCATGAGCGCCATTCCAATCTCGTCGGCCATGCTGGCCGGCCAGCCGCTGGGCTTCACCACGCCGTTTGCCGAAAGCAAATGCTGGCAGGCGCGCTTTGGCGACGCGCCGGTCAACCAGTTCTACGCCGCGCAGCGCATTGCCGACCACTGGGGCGCCAGCCGCGCCGACATGGAAGTGTTTGCCAAGAACAGCCACGACAAGGCCTTGAAGGCGATTGCCGAAGGGCGCTTTGATCGCGAAATCGTCCCTTATCCATTGGAAGGGGGCAACTTCAAGATGGACGAGACCGCCCGCCTGAGCACGCTGGAGAAGATGGCCACGCTCGACCCGGTCGACCCCACCTACCCCAAGATCACCGCCGCCGTCTCCAGCTCCACCTGCGACGCGGCCGCCGCTGTGCTGGTCGTCTCCGAGGCCGCGCTCAAGCGCTACAACCTCACGCCGCGCGCGCGCATCCACCACATCAGCGTGCGTGCCGACGACCCGATCTGGCACCTGACCGCGCCGATCCCGGCCACCGCCTACGCGCTGAAGAAGGCCGGCATGAGCATGAACGACATCGACCTGGTCGAGATCAACGAGGCCTTTGCCTCGGTCGTCATGGCATGGCTGAAGGAGACCGGCTACGACCCGGCGCGCACCAACGTCAACGGCGGCGCCATCGCGCTGGGCCACCCGCTGGGCGCCACCGGCGCCAAGCTGATGACCACGCTGCTGCACGAGCTGGAGCGCACCGGCGGGCGCTACGGCCTGCAGACCATGTGCGAGGGCGGCGGCCAGGCCAACGTCACCATCATCGAGCGTCTGTAGAAACAACACCAAGGAGACACACCATGCCCCGCAGCGCCCAAGACCCCAAGCGCCGGCTTTTCCTGCAGGGCGCTGCTGCCGGCGCGGCAGCGGCCGCCCTGCCCGCCCAGGCCCAGGGCGCGGCGGCCAACGCAAGCCATGGAGTCGCGCCGCCCGACGCCACCACCTGGGCGCGGCAAATCGCCCGCGGCGAGGTCACCCCGCTGGACGCCCTGGACGCGGCGATTGCCCGCGTCGAGGCCTTGCCCAAGCTCAACGCCGTCGTCATCCGCGACTTTGACCTGGCGCGCCAGCAGGCCAAGGCGTTGTCGGCGCTCTCGGCCCAGGCGCGCAAGACCGCTGTGGAGAAGGCGCCGCTGTGGGGCTTGCCGTTTCTGATCAAAGACCTGGGCCAGTACGTCGAAGGCACGGTGACGACCAATGGCTGCGCCTTCTTCAAGGGCGCGGTGGCCACGCACAGCACCACGCTGGTCAAGCGCTACCAGCGCGCTGGGCTCAACATTTTTGGCAAGACGGCGTCGCCAGAATTCGGCATGACGACGACGACCGAATCGCGCCTGTACGGCGCCACGCTCAACCCCTGGAATACGGCGCACACCACCGGCGGCTCATCGGGCGGCACGGCGGCGGCCGTGGCCGCCGGCATCGTGCCGGTGGCGCACGCCAGCGACGGCGGCGGCTCGATTCGCATTCCGGCGGCGCACTGCGGGCTGTTTGGCTTGAAGCCCAGCCGCGGCCGCGTGCCGGCCGGGCCCGACGTGCTCGACGGCTCGGGCCTGTCGGTCAACCACGTGATCAGCCGCAGCGTGCGCGACAGCGCCCTGCTGCTCGACCTGACCGCCGGCCCCGAGGCGGGCTCGCGCATCGGCCCGCCGCCGGCCGCGCCGGGCAGCTACCTGGCCGCGCTCACCCGGGCGCCGCGCCCGCTGCGCATTGCCGTGTGGCGCAGCAATTACTTTGGCGTGCCGGTGCACACCGACTGCCTGGCCGCGCTCGAGCGCGCCGCCCACGTCTGCGCCGGCATGGGCCACCACCTGGAAGAGAAAATGCCGGCGCTTCCGGTGCAAGAGGTCTACGCCGGCATGGGCGCCGCCATGGGCGCGGGCATGCTCTACACCGTGAGCCAGCGCGAAAAGCTGCTGGGCCGCGCGGTGCGCGAAGACGAGATGGAGCCGCTGGACTGGGCCACGCTTGAGCAGGCCAGAAAGGCCACGGCGCAGCAGCTCTACCAGGCGCGCCTGGGCTTTGACAAGGCCGGCCAGATCATCGACGCCTTTTTGGGCGACTACGACCTCATCCTCACGCCGACGACGGCCGTGCCGGCGCAAAAGCTGGGCGTGCTCACGCTGGATCAGCCCTTCGAGAGCTACGCCCGCCAGGCCATGGCCTCGTCGGCCTTCACCTCGCTGTTCAACATCAGCGGCCACCCGGCCATGTCGGTGCCGGCGCACTGGACGGCGGACAACCTGCCCGTCGGCGCCCACTTCGTCGCCCCCTACGGCCGCGAAGACCGCCTGCTGGCCCTGGCCGCGCAGCTAGAGCAAGCCATGCCCTGGGCGCAGCGCATGCCGGATCTGGCGGCGCTGCGCTAAGGCTTTCCATCCCCCCTCTGGGGAGGGCCGATTTCCTCCCTCCCCCTCTGGGGGAGGGTTGGGGTGGGGGCCGGCGACGCCGGCGCGCCCATGCCGGCAAGATGCCGGCGCTCCCACCCCGCCCCCATCCCCGCCTTCCCCCAAAGGGGGAAGGAGCAAAACAAGCACTCTTCATTTCAAGCACCCAAGGAGCCCCCATGACCATCTGCACCAACCGCACCGTCGTCATCACCGGCGCCGGCGCCGGCCTGGGCCGCGCCTACGCGCTGGCGTTTGCGCAAGAAGGCGCGAGCGTCGTCGTCAACGACATCCGCCTGGACGCCGCGCAGGCCGTGGCCGACGAGGTCAAGGCCGCCGGCGGCCAGGCGATCGCCAACGGCGGCGACATCACCTCGCTGGCCGGCGCGCAGTCCATCCTCGACGCCGCACTGGCCGCCTTCGGCGACGTGCACGTCGTCGTCAACAACGCCGGCGTGCTGCGCGACCGCATGTTCCTGAGCCTCTCGGAAGAAGACTGGGACATGGTCATGCGCGTGCACCTGCGCGGCCACTACTGCATGGGCAACACCTTTGGCCGCTACTGGCGCGACCAGAAGAAGGCCGGCAAGGCGGTGGACGCACGCATCATCAACACCAGCTCGGGCGCGGGCCTGCAGGGCTCCATCGGCCAGAGCAACTACGCAGCGGCCAAGGCCGGCATTGCCGGGCTGACCCTGGTGCAAGCGGCGGAACTGGCGCGCTACGGCATCACCGCCAACAGCCTGGCGCCGGCCGCGCGCACCGCGATGACCGAGGGCGCGATGCCCGACCTGGTCAAGAAACCCGACGACGGCTTTGACGCCTGGGACCCGATGAACGTCGCCTCCATCGTCGTCTGGCTGGGCAGCCCGCTGTCGGCCCACGTGACCGGCCGCTGCTTCGAGGCCAAGGGCGGCGAAATCTCGGTGGCCGACGGCTGGCACACCGGCGCCATCCGCGACAAGGGCGCGCGCTGGGAGCCCGCCGAACTGACCGCCGTGGTCGACGAACTGATCGCCCAGAGCCCGAAGCCGCAAAAAGTCTACGGCACCTGAGCCGGTTTTCAGCTCCCTCCCCCCCTTTGGGGGAGGGCTGGAGTGGGGGCCAGCGACGCAAGCACAGCCCCTGCGCCAGGCAAGAAACCCCCACCCCTGCCTTCCCCAAAAGGGGGAAGGAGCAAAAAGCAGAGCCATGCCATGGATTTGAACCTGAGCGAAGAACAACGCCTGATCGTCGACAGCGCCGCCGAATTCCTTGCCGCGCACAGCACCAGCGAGCGCGTGCGCAGCGCGGGCAGCCAGCCCGGCGGCTGGAACGAAGCCCTGTGGCAAGGCCTGGCCGAGCTGGGCTGGTGCGGCATCCACAGCCCCGAGGACCAGGGCGGCCTGGGCCTGGGCGTGGTCGAGCTGGCGCTGTTGCAGGAACAGCTGGGCCACCGCCTGGCCTGCGTGCCCTACTTCGACGGCGTGGCCCTGGCCGCAACGGCGCTGCGCGCGCTGGCGGGCCAGCCGCAGGTGGACGCCGCGCTGCAATCCTTGACCAGCGGTGAACAGCGCTTTGCCCTGGCACTGCCCGAACCCGATGCGCCCACCGTCGGCGCCCAGGCGACGCCACAGAACAACCACTGGCTGCTGCAAGGCCAGTGGCCGCAGGTCGGATCCGCTCCCGTGGCGCAGCAGTTGCTGCTGCCCGCGCTGCAGGCCGATGGCGAATGGGGCCTGTTCCTCGTGCCTGCCGACGCACTCGGCCTGACCGTTACCCAGCAGCCCGCCGTGGACGCCACGCGCCTGCACGGCACCGTCACCGCAGAAAACGTAGCGCTCGACGCCACCCAGCGCATCGCCCACGGCCCGGCGCTGCAGGCACTGCTTGCGCACACGCGCTGCGTGGCCGCCATTGCACTGGCTGCCGAGCAGGTTGGCGTGGCGCAGCAGGCGCTGGACTTGTCCCTGGCCTACACGCTGGAGCGCCAGCAGTTCGAGAAACCCATCGCCAGCTTCCAGGCCGTCAAGCACCGCGTGGGCCAGATGCTGGTAGCAGTGGAGACCGCCCGCTCGGCCGTCTACGGCGCCGCCTGCCTGGCCGACACCGAGCCGGCCGACGGCGTGCTGCTGCGCGCCGCGGCGCACGCCATCAGCGAGGCGACCGAGGCCGCGCTGTACTGCACGCGCGAGTCCATCCAGCTGCACGGCGGCGTGGGCTTTACCTGGGAATACGACCCCCATCTGTACTTTCGCCGCGCCCAGGCCAGCAGCCAGCGCCTGGGATCGCTGCGCTGGTGGCGCGAGCAGGTCGCGCGCCAATTGCTCGACACCGAGGAGACCGCCGCATGAACCTGCATGAAACCGCCCAAGAACAAGCTTTTCGCGCCGAAGTGCGCGCCTGGATGGACGAACACCTGCGCGGCGAATTTGCCCCGCTGCGCGGCGCCGCAGGCCTGAGCTCGCCCCACTACGACGCCCAGCTGGCCAAACGCTGGGAGCAGGAGCTGGCCCGTGGCGGCTGGACCGGCCTGGGCTGGCCCACAGAGCATGGCGGGCGCAACCTGCCGCTGGCGCAGCAAATCATCTTCCACGAAGAGTACGTGCGCTGCGGCGGCCCGGGGCGCATCGGCCACATCGGCGAGACGCTGCTGGCACCCACCGTGATGGCCTGGGGCACGCCCGAGCAGAAAAAACGCTTTCTGCCCGGCGTGCTGGCCGGCACCGACTACTGGGCCCAGGGCTATTCCGAACCCGGCGCGGGCTCGGACCTGGCCGGCGTGCGCACCCGCGCGCGGCGCGACGCGGCCACTGGCGAATGGATGATCGACGGGCAAAAAGTCTGGACCAGCTGGGCGCATGAATCCAACTGGATTTTTGTGCTGGCGCGCTGCGAGGAACGCCAGCCGGGCCAGCCGCGCCACAAAGGCATGGTTTTTCTGCTGGTGCCGCTTGATCAACCGGGCGTGGAGATCCGCCCCATCCGCCAGATCACCGGCGGCAGCGAATTCAACGAAGTGTTCTTCGACGGTGCGCGCACCGAAGCCAGCCTGCACCTGGGCGCGCCGGGCGAGGGCTGGAAGGTGGCCATGTACCTGCTGGGCTGCGAGCGCGGCGCGTCCACTCTGGGCCAGCAGGCGCATTTCCGCGCCGAGCTGCAGGACGTGATCACCACCGCAAAGGCCAACGGCGCAGCGCGTGACCCGCTCTTGCGCCAGCGCATCGCCCAGGCCGCGCTGGGCCTGGACACCCTGCGCAGCCACGCGCTGCGCACCAGCGGCGAGCAGGCCGACCCGCGCGCGGCCAGCGTGTCGAAATACGCCTGGTCCAACTGGCGCCGCGACCTGGGCGAGCTGGCCATGGACGTGCTGGGCCCGGCGGCGGACATGGATGACGGTGACCCGCTGCACGACGGCCTGCGCCACATCTGGCTGTCGAGCCGCGCCGACACGATTTATGCCGGCAGCAACGAAATCCAGCTCAACCTGATGGCCGAGCGGGCGCTGGGCATGCCGCGCTGAGGAGGTGGGATTGACGGCGGGGATGTGCTGGCCGCCCCCATCCCTGCCTTCCCCCAAAGGGGGAAGGAGTAATACCGGGGCGGCGATGGCTGTTTCTCCCTCCCCCTTTGGGGGAGGGCTGGGGTGGGGGCCAGCAACATCGACGCCCTCGCACCGGCCAGCCATGCCAGCACAGCCAAAGACAGCCCATCGTCCTTGCGGACGATGCGCCGCCCGCGCCGGGGCGACACCATAGGGACAAAACCCAATCTGGAGATCCCCGCCCCATGAAACCCTCCCCCGATTACGTCCCCGCCCACGGCCTGCTGCGCGGCAAGTCCGTTCTGGTCACGGCCGCCGCCGGCGCCGGCATTGGCTTTGCCGCCGCCCAGCGCGCCGCCGAGGAAGGCTGCCGCGCCCTGGTCATCTCCGACGTGCACGAGCGGCGCCTCACCGAAGCCGTCGTCGCCCTGAAAGAAAAAACCGGCCTGCAAGCCATCCACGGCCAGCTGTGCGACGTGAGCCAGCAGGCCCAGGTCGACGCGCTGATCGCCTTTGCCGAGGAAAAAACCGGCGGCGTCGACGTGCTGATCAACAACGCCGGCCTGGGCACCAGCCGCCGCCTGATCGACATGCCGGACGACGAATGGCACAAGGTCATCGACGTGACGCTGACCGGCACGTTCCGCATGACGCGCGCCGCGCTGCAGGTGATGCAGCCGCGCGGCAAGGGCGTGATCGTCAACAACGCCTCGGTGCTGGGCTGGCGCGCGCAGGTGGAGCAGGCGCATTACGCCGCGGCCAAGGCCGGCGTGATGGCGCTGACGCGCTGCGCGGCGATGGAGGCGGCCGAGTTCGGCGTGCGCATCAACGCCGTCGCGCCGTCGATCGCCATCCACGCCTTCCTGAAAAAATCCGCATCCGAGGAACTGCTCAACGAGCTGTCGGCCAAGGAAGCCTTCGGCCGCGGCGCCGAGCCCTGGGAAGTGGCCAACGTGATGATCATGCTGGCCAGCGACTACACCTCGTACATGACGGGGGAAGTGGTCTCCGTCAGCTCGCAAAGGGCGTAAACCATGGCGCAGGCTTTCAATTCTGCCGCCGCCGTGCAGGCCGCCGTCGGCCAGGATCTGGGCACGACCGACTGGCTGGCCATCACCCAGGATCGCATCAACACCTTTGCCGACGCCACGGGCGACCACCAGTGGATCCACGTCGATCCCGAGCGTGCCAAGGACGGCCCGTTCGGCAAGACCATTGCGCACGGCTACCTCACGCTGTCGCTGGCCAACCTGTTTCTGCCCCAGCTGGTCGAGTACCAGGGGCTGAAGATGGGCGTGAACTACGGCTGCGACAAGGTGCGCTTTCCCTCCCCCGTGCCGGTGGGTTCGCGCGTGCGCGGCCACGGCGTGGTGGTGGCAGCCGAGCCCGTCAAGGGCGACGGCGTGCAGGTGACGGTGCGCGTCACCGTGCAGATCGAAGGTTCGGACAAGCCCGGCTGCGTGGTGGACACCATCAGCCGCCTGTTTTTTTGAAGGAATGCATTCATGAGCAACAACGCACAAGACGCAGTCATCGTCTCCACCGCCCGCACCCCCATCGGCAAGGCCTACCGCGGCGCCTTCAACGACACCGAGGCCCCCGTGCTGGGCGGCCACGTGATCCGCGCAGCGCTCGCCAAGGCGGGCGTGGACGGCAAGGACGTGGACGACGTCATCCTCGGCATTGCCGCGCAGCAGGGTTCTCAGGGCTACAACCTGGGACGCCTGTGCACCTACACCGCGGGCCTGCCCGAGAGCGTGGGCGGCATGGCCATCGACCGCATGTGCGCCTCGGGCCTGATGAGCATTGCCACGGCCGCCAAGGGCATCATGACGGGCGAGATGGACGTGGCCGTCGCCGGCGGCCTCGAATCGATTTCGCTGGTGCAGAACAAGCACAAGAACAGCTACCGCGCGCAGTCCAAGGCCGTGCTGGAGGCCATGCCGACGGCTTACATCCAGATGATCGAGACGGCCGAAATCGTCAGCCGCCGCTACAAGGTCTCGCGCGCCGCGCAGGACGAATACTCGTTGCAAAGCCAGCAGCGCGTGGCCGCCGCCCAGGCCGCCGGCCTGTTTGCCGACGAGATCGTGCCGCTCACGACGAGCAAGCTCTTGTTCGACAAGGAAGGCAACGAAGCCGGCCGCGAAGACGTGACCCTGACCCAGGACGAAGGCAACCGCCCGAGCACCACGCTGGAAAGCCTGGCCAGCCTCAAGCCCGTGTGGAAGAACGGCCAATGGGTGCCCCAGGGCGAATTCATCACCGCCGGCAACGCCTCGCAGCTGTCCGACGGCGCCAGCGCCAGCGTGCTGATGAGCCGCGCCGAGGCGCAAAAACGCGGCCTCACGCCGCTGGGCACCTACCGCGGCGTGGCCGTGGCCGGCTGCGGCGCCGACGAGATGGGCATTGGCCCGGTGTTCGCCATCCCCAAGCTGCTGGCGCGCCACGGCCTCACTGTGGCCGACATCGGCCTGTGGGAGATCAACGAAGCCTTTGCCTGCCAGGTGATCTACTGCCGCGACCAGCTGGGCATTCCCGATGACCGCCTGAACGTCAACGGCGGCGCCATCTCCATCGGCCACCCGTTCGGCATGTCGGGCGCGCGCCTGGTCGGCCACGCACTGCTGGAGGGGCGCCGCCGCGGCGTGCGCTACGCGGTGGTCAGCATGTGCATCGGCGGTGGCATGGGTGCCGCAGGGCTATTCGAACTGGTGTAAACCTGAAGCATCATTTCGCGGCGCAAGCAGGAGCCAACCGTTAGACTTGCGCCCCCACCGCCTCCCCTTCTCTGCCCTGCCCATGTCCGATCCCGCACCGTCCACCGGCACTGACAACAGCCCCATCACCCTGGATCGGTTCAGCCAGATCCTGGACAAGCTGTATGAGGCTGCGCTGAACGCCGAAGGCTGGGAAGACTGCCTGGAGCACATTCGCGACGAGCTGCACGGCAACTATGTCTCGCTGATCGTGCGCACCGTGACCGCAGAAGACGCGGGCCTGATCGTCTCGGTCAGCAAGGACAGGCGCACGCTGGAGCAGTACACCCCCAACCTCAACGTCAGCCCGTTCACCGGTGTGCAGCCCGACCGCCTGGTGACCACGGCCGACGTGATCTCCGACGCCGAGTGGCGCGCCTCGGACTACTACCGCGACTGGTGCGCGCCGCACGGCGTGTACCACGTCATGGCCGCCGACATCGGCACGCGCGAAGGCGAGGTCTACGGCTTTCGCGTCACGCGCAGCGAGGACGAGCCGCCGTTTTCCGCCGCCGACAAAGACCTGGGCCGGCGCCTGATTCCGCACATCAAGCGCGCGCTGAACCTGCACCTGGCGATGCACCAGGATCGCAAGGTGCTCTCGCTGTACAGCCGTGCGATGGCGCAGCTTCTGGTGGGCGTCGTTGTGCTCGACCGGGACTGCAACGTCATCGAGTCCAACCAGGCGGCCCAGTCCATCCTGGACAAGCACGACGGGCTGCGCATCGCCGGCAATCAGCTCGAAGCCACCTACGCCAACGACAACCGCAAGCTGCAACGCATGATCAAGGACGCGCTGCACCACGACGGCACGCAGCAGAAGGTGGGGCTGACCGAAGCCCTGTCGGTCGGCCGCCCCTCGGGGCAGCTGGCCTGGGGCGTGGTGGTGCAAAGCATCTCGCCCGACGAGTGGACCGAGGGCAAGCAGCGCCCGGCCGTCGCGGTCTTCGTGCGCGACTCCGAGAGCAAGAGCCAGCCGCCGGTCAAGCTGGCGCAGCAGCTGTTCCAGCTCACGCCGGCCGAGACCATGCTGGCCATCCAGCTGGCCAACGGCATGTCGCTCGAAGAGGCGGCCGAAGCGCTGAACATCCGCCGCAACACTGCGCGGGCGCACTTGCGCTCCATCTTCTCCAAGACCGGTGTGCGCCGCCAGATGGAACTGGTGCGCATCTTCCTCAACAGCGTCGCCTGGCTGGGCACCAAGGACTGACGCGCTTCTGCCGCGCAGGCTCCTATTGATCCGGCCCCTTGAAATTTTGAGGTTTCGTCATTGCGGCGAAAGCCGCAATCCAGTGCCAACGCTGGTGGGGGGTATCTGGGCCCCGGCTTTCGCCGGGGCGACGGGTTCAAACATTACGGGGCCGGATCAATAGGAGGCTAGCCCTCTGGCCGATAGCCGCCGGCAAACGCCCGCGCCGCGATCAACGCCGGCGCAGCGCGCCCATCGGCCCGAGGCGGACCCCTACACGGGCCCAAAACCCTAGATCGGAAACCGCGCGGCGCGAGACCGTCACACGGTACGCCCGGCGTGGTGGCCGGTGTGCATCGCGCCCTCGATATAGCCCAGCGTCTCGCTGTCTCCCAGGCGCTGCACCGGCACCTCGGTCAGCGCCTGCAGCTGCTCGGCCACGCTGGCATCGGGCTCGGCGCCCAGCGCCAGCACGACGGAATCGGCATCGGTGCTGTGCGCCTGTCCCTTTTTGTCCAGCCATTGCACCTGCTTGCGCCCAATGCTTTGCACCTGCGCCTGCAGGTGCAGCGTGCCATGGGCCTGCACCGCCTCGACCACGCGCCAGCGCCGCACGATGGACAGCTCGGTGCCGGCGTGGGTTCCCGGCTCCAGCACCGTCACCTGCCGCCCGCGCGCCAGCAGAAACTCCGCCAGCTCCAGCCCCACCAGGCCGCCGCCGACGACGACGACCCGCTTGCCCAGCGGCATCCACAGCTTGGACAGGCCTTGCAGCGCGGCCGCGCTGTCGGTCACGCCCAGCATGCCGCCGGCCTTGAACAGCGCGCGCTCGGCCAGGCCGAGCTTGGCCCGTGCGATCTCGTCGGCGCCGTCGCCCGTCATCAGGCGGCGCAGCTCGTCGCCGCTCCACACGTGGTTTTGCTGAGCGCCCTCGATGGCGGGCGCCGCACGTTTGGCGCCTGTCGCGACCAGGATGGCGTCGGGGCGCACGCGCGCCAGCAGCGCCGCGTCCGCCGTCGTATTCAGCTCCACCGTGATGTTGGGGTGCTGCATCTGGCGCACCAGGTAATCCAGCAGGCGGCCATTCTCTGGATAGGCCAGGCCGGCAAAGAACAGCGTGCCGCCCAGGCGGTTGCTGCGCTCGACCAGCGTCACCCGGTGCCCGCGCAGCGCCGCCACGCGCGCCGCCTCCATGCCCGCGGGCCCGCCGCCGACGATCAGCACCTGACGGGGCTGCTCGGCCGGGACGATGGGTGCCTCGTGTTCATGGCCGGTCTGCGCGTTGACCGCGCACTTGATGCCGCGGTTGACGAAGATCTCGCTGACGCAGGCGTAGCAGTAGATGCAGGGGCGCACGTCCTGCGGCTTGCCGGCCTGCAGCTTGTTGGGCAGGTCGGAGTCGGCCAGCAGCTTGCGCCCCATTGCGACGAAATCGACCTCGCCGGCGCGGATCGACGCATCGCCCACCTCGGGCTCGACGCGCCCGGCGACGATGACGGGCAGCTTGACCGCGCGCTTGAACGCCCGGGCGTACTCCAGGTAGGCGCCGCTTTGCTGCGGAATCGGCGCATCGGTGAAATCGCTGCCGCAGGTCATGCGCGCATAGGCCGAGACGCTGATCGCGTCCACGCCCAACGACTCGCAGATGCGCGCATTCTCCAGCGCCTCCTGCAGCTCGATGCCACCGGGCGTATGCATCTCCTCGGCATCCAGCCGCACCCAGACGGGAAAATCGGGGCCGACGCGCCGGCGCACCTCGGCCAACACCTCGCGCATCAGCCGCGTGCGGTTGGCATGGCTGCCGCCGTAGCCATCGGTGCGCTGGTTGAAGTACGGCGAGAGAAAGCCGGCAATGATGTAGTTGTGCGCGCAGTGCACCTCCACCGCGTCAAAGCCCGCCTGCTGGGCGCGCACGGCCGCCGCGGCATACCACTCGACCATCTGCGCCATGTCGGCCTCGTCCATCACGCGGTAGCGATCCGGGTACGGCCCGACGCCGACGAAGGTCGACAGCTCCTGCCTGGTGATCATGAGCATGGCCTTGTTGGGCGGCAGCTCCGGCGGCACCGAAGGCACCCACATCTCGCGCCCATGCGCGCGGTCGTTGGCGGCCACCTTGCCGCTGTGGTTGATCTGTATCGCCGCCTTGGCGCCATGCGCGTGGATGCGGCGCACCACCTCGGCCAGCGTAGGGATGAACTCGTCCTTGGAGATACCCAGCTGGTGCGGCTCGCTGGTGCCGCTGGGCCAGGACACGGCCGTCGTGCCCAGGATGATCAGGCCCGCGCCGCCACGTGCGCGTGCCTCGTAGTACGCCTGGGTCTTCTCGGTCGCGTGGCCGTCGGTGCCGCCGAAGTTCTCGCCCATGGGCGCCAGGGCGATGCGGTTGCGCAGTTGCAATGTGCCGATGCTGCCGGGCTGCAGCAGCGCGTCATAGGAAGTGGTGGCCATATTCGTGTGGGGGTGGATGCGGTTGTGAAGCCCATTGTGGGAAATCACTCGCGGGGGTCATCGTCCATTTGGACGCATCTGCTCCCGGGTTTTTCCCCGATAGTCATTCCGAGATCGTTGTTTTCAGTGTGAATTTTTGGAAGGTGAACCCATGAAAATCCTCGTCCCCGTCAAACGCGTGGTCGACTACAACGTCAAAGTGCGCGTCAAGAGCGATGGCACGGGCGTGGACATCGCCAACGTCAAGATGAGCATGAACCCCTTTGACGAGATTGC
>NZ_BAABBP010000029.1:0-46064 GCF_039538025.1 Comamonas faecalis | reverse complement strand
GAAGACTTGCTTGCGCGTCTTGCGCGTGCTCAGGTTCAGGGCGAGGCTGGTTTGCTTCATGGATGAGGAGAATGCCAGCGGTGGCTGACAGCTACCAGACAGGCGGGGAGGTTTTGCAGGATTTCCTCAATGCCGTGGAAAATCCGAGCATGATGTTTTCGATCATGACAACGCTCCCTTGATATTTACAACCAGGTGAACAGTGGGAATTGCATTTGCATTCCATAGTGGAAGACGGCAACGGTAAATGCCGTCACTCCCACTGCCAGCCAAAAGCTTTGTTTGACGGAATTGTTGTGATCGCCCAGTGCCGAGATGAAAATCAGGCTGAAAGTGGCTGGTACCAATCCGCCGTAAGTTCCCAGAATAATGAATAACAGCATGCCGCCAATGATGGCGGCCCAGGGGCGGGCGTGTTTTCTTATCTTGCTCCACAGGGGTTCGGTCTGCCTGTCGGCCAGGATCTCGTCCGGGGAGTCGGGCAGGATGGCGATCAGCAGGCCCAGCACCATCATGACGATGCCCAGCATCATTGGATAAAAGCCGGGGCCCATGCGGGCCATGGTGCCGATCTGGTATTCCGTGCTGCCCACGGTGGTTGCGATGCCGATGAGAACAATCGATCCGCCCGATAAATGCTTGTGTTTGACCATGGGGATGGAGTCTCCTTGGGGTTCGGGTTGGGGTGTGTGCCAGATTCACCGCATCAGGGTGGCCGGCATTGAGATGAATTACGCGGGGTGTGGTGTGAAATGCGGGTGCATGGCATTTCGGTTATTTGATTCCGTAGAGGAATTGCGCGTAATTCAATTGATTATTGAAGGTGATCCGATTTTTGTCGTACGTGATGCCCACAACACCAGGACAAGGGTTTTCCCTTGAGCTTGGGCTGTGGCAACTGCCGTGGGTGGGGTGATGGAGGCAACTACCTAAGTGTTCTCCACAACGCACGGGGGGGTGTTCGCGTGAACAATCGCACACCCTCTTTGTTATGGAGACTTTCGTGAAAATCAAAAGCCAGAAGGACTTTTTTGCTGGCCTGGCCTACCTGGTGGTGGGAGGGGGCTTTGCCATTGGCGCCACCAACTACCAGATCGGCACCGGCGCCCGGATGGGGCCGGGCTATTTCCCGATGATGATCGGCATTCTGCTGGCCATCATCGGCGCCGTGATCATGTTCAAGTCCACGGTGGTCGAGACCGTAGATGGCGACCCAATCGGCAAGTGGGCCTGGAAGCAGGCGGTGTTCATCATCGGCGCCAACCTGCTGTTCGGGGTGCTCCTGATCGGCCTGCCCAGCTTTGACGTGCCAGCGATGGGGCTGATCGTCGCGATCTACGGCCTCACCTTCGTCGCCAGCCTGGCGGGGGATCACTTCCGGTTCAAGGAGGTGTTCATCCTGGCCACCATCCTGGCCGCAGGAAGTTATTTCGTCTTCATTCGGGCACTCAGCCTGGTGCTGCCCGTCTGGCCCAGCTTCATCGTGGGCTGACACATACAGGAGCACACACCATGGAATTATTCGAACATTTGTCACTGGGCTTTAGCGTGGCCTTCACGCTTCAGAACCTGCTGTACTGTTTTGTCGGCTGCCTGCTGGGCACGCTGATCGGCGTGCTGCCGGGTGTCGGTCCCGTGGCCACCATCGCCATGCTGCTGCCGGCCACCTATGCGCTGCCGCCGGTGTCGGCGCTGATCATGCTGGCCGGCATCTACTACGGCGCGCAGTACGGCGGCTCGACCACGGCCATCCTGGTCAACCTGCCGGGTGAGTCATCGTCGGTGGTCACGGTGATCGACGGCTACCAGATGGCGCGCAAGGGCCGGGCGGGGCCGGCGCTTGCGTCGGCGGCGCTTGGCTCGTTCTTTGCCGGCTGCGTGGGCACCGTGATGCTGGCCAGCTTCGCTGGGCCGTTGACCGAGGTCGCCTTCAAGTTCGGCCCTGCCGAGTATTTCTCGCTGATGGTGCTGGGCCTGATCGGCGCGGTGGTGCTGGCATCGGGCTCGCTGCTCAAGGCGATCGGCATGATCTTGCTGGGCCTGCTGCTGGGCCTGATCGGCACTGACGTGAACTCGGGCGTAGCGCGTTACAGCTTCGACATTCCGGAGCTGACCGACGGCATCGATTTCATCGTCATCGCCATGGGCGTGTTCGGCTACGGCGAAATCATCTCCAACCTCTCGCGCCCCGAGGAAGAGCGCGAAGTGTTTGCCGCCAAGGTCACCGGCCTGATGCCGACCAAGGAAGACTTCAAGCACATGTTCCCGGCCATGCTGCGCGGCACCGGCCTGGGCTGCGCGCTGGGCATCCTGCCCGGTGGCGGTGCACTGCTGTCGGCCTTTGCCGCCTACACCATCGAGAAGAAGACCAAGCTCAAGCCCGGCGAGGTGCCGTTCGGCGAGGGCAACATCCGCGGCGTGACTGCGCCCGAGTCGGCCAACAACGCCGGTTCTCAGGCTTCGTTCATTCCGCTGCTGACGCTCGGTATTCCGCCCAACGCGGTGATGGCGCTGATGGTCGGCGCGATGACGATCCACAACATCCAGCCCGGCCCGCAGGTGATGACCAGCAACCCCGACCTGTTCTGGGGCCTGGTCGCCTCGATGTGGATCGGCAACGCGATGCTCGTGATCCTGAACCTGCCCTTGATCGGGATCTGGATCAAGCTGCTCACGGTGCCCTACCGCTGGCTGTTCCCGTCCATCGTGCTGTTCTGTGCGATCGGCGTGTACACCACCAACAACAACACCTTCGACGTCTGGCTGGTCGGCTTGTTCGGCTTCGTCGGCTACGGCTTCTACAAGCTTGGCATGGAGCCCGCGCCACTGCTGCTGGGACTGATCCTGGGGCCGATGATGGAAGAAAACCTGCGCCGCGCGCTGCTGCTGTCGCGCGGCGACTGGAGCGTGCTGGTCACGCGCCCGCTGTCGGCCGGCCTGCTCGCAGCGGCATTGTTGCTGCTCGTCATCGTGCTGTTGCCCGCGGTGAGCAAGAAGCGCGAGGAGGCCTTCGTCGAGGAGTGACGGCCACCTGATTCGTGGTTTCCCCCTTCACGGCACCTTCGGGTGCCGTTTTTTGTACTGTCGCGGCCATCCCCCACAATCGCGCCATGCCCGCCACCCACATGCCGCCCGAGCACCCGCAGCGCGCGTTGCTGCACAACGAGATCCACGCCCGCCCGCCCGAGGCCCTGGCGCCGCCGCTGGCGATCACCCACATCGTGATGTGGGCCGACGCGAGTGAGCGCGAGGCCAGCCGCGCGCACCTGGCGCAGCTGCTGCACGCCCACCACCTGAGCGCGCCCGATGCGGGCATGACGCACGCGCGCGCCGACCTGGGGCGCTGGCGCCTGCGCTGGGAGCAGCACACCGAATTCGTCGCCTGGACCTTCACCGCGGTGGCGTTTGAGGGCGGCGGCGCCCATCCGGTGCAGGCCAGCGACGCCGTGCCCCAGGACTGGCTGGCGCGCCTGCCCGGCCAATGCCTGTGCCGGCTGCAGCTGTGGGTGCAGCCGCTGCCCGCGCAGGGCGCGCTGGCCTACCCGCAACTGCAGATGCAGGCGTTGGACGAGGAGCAGCTGGTGGCCAGCAGCGTGACCGGCGGCCAGGCCTGCGTGTACACCGACTTCGCGCTGCACGCCGACGGCAGCTCGCGCATGGTGGTGCTTGCCGGCGCGCTGTCGCCGCGGCGCCTGGGGCGGCTGGTGCAAAGGCTGCTGGAGATAGAGACCTACCGCATGACGGCGCTGCTTGGTCTGCCGCAGGCGCGTGCGGCCGCGGTGCAGCTGGCGCGGGCCGAGCAGGAGCTGGCCGCGCTGGCCGAGGCGATCCGCAGCGCCGACTGCGACGCCGAGCCCGCGCTGCTCGACCGCCTCACGCGCCTGGCCGGCCAGGTCGAGAGTCTGTACGCGGCCACGCACGCGCGCTTTTCGGCCAGCAGTGCCTACTTCGACCTGGTGGCGCAGCGCATCCGCGACATCGACGAGGCGCGCCTGGGAACGCTGCAGACGATTGGCGAGTTCATGGACAGGCGCCTGTCGCCCGCGCGCAGCACCTGCGAATGGGCGGCGCGGCGCCAGGACGCGCTGTCGCAGCGCATAGCACGCATCAGCCACCTGTTGCGCACCCGCGTGGAGATCGCGCAGCAGCAAAGCAGCCAGGCGCTGCTGGCGGCGATGAACCAGCGCCAGGACCAGCAGCTGCAGCTGCAGGCGACGGTGGAGGGGCTGTCGGTGGCGGCCATCACCTACTACATCGTCGGCCTGGTCAGCTACCTGGCCCGCGGCGCGCAGCCGCTGGGCTGGCCGCTGGCGCCCGAGACCACGGCTGCGCTGGCCATTCCTGTGGTGGCGATCAGCGTCTGGTGGTCGTTGCGGCGGCTGCACCACAGGTTCTTCCACGCGCCCGGGCATTGACCGCAGCGGCGCGCGGGCGGCGCGCACCCGCTACAGTCGCCGCAGCAAATCACACGGATCACGAAAACGGAGGCCACGATGGATCTGGGAATTTCCGGCAAATGGGCGCTGGTGTGCGGCGCCAGCAAGGGACTGGGCCATGGCTGTGCGCAGGCATTGGTGCGCGAGGGCGTGAACCTGGTCGTCAACGCGCGCCATGCCGACGCGCTGCAGGACGCGGTCGCCCGGTTGCAGGCCGATGGCGCGGCCGCCGGCCATGGCGCGGTGCAGGTCATTGGTGTGGCGGCCGACATCACCACGCCCGAGGGGCGCGCGGCGGCGCTGTCGGCCGCAGGCGGGCCGGGGCGCGACTTCGACATCGTGGTCACCAACGCGGGCGGGCCGCCGCCGGGCGATTTTCGCCAGTGGGAGCGCGAGCAGTGGATGCGCGCGCTGGACGCCAACATGCTCACGCCGATCGCGTTGATCCGCGCGACCATCGACGGCATGGCGCAGCGCGGATTTGGACGCATCGTCAACATCACGTCCAGCGCGGTGAAGGCGCCGATCGACATCCTGGGCCTGTCCAACGGCGCGCGCAGCGGCCTGACCGGCTTCGTCGCCGGCACTGCGCGCAACCCGGCATTCGCAGGGCGCGGCGTGACGATCAACAACCTGCTGCCGGGCAAGTTCGACACCGACCGCCTGGCCACCACCTTTGCCGCAGCGGCCGCAAAAACCGGCCGTCCGGAGCCGGAGGTACGCCAGGCGCAGCAGGCGCAGATTCCGGCAGGGCGCTTCGGCACGCCGCAGGAGTTCGGCGCGCTGTGCGCGTTCTTGTGCAGCGTGCAGGCGGCCTACGTCACCGGCCAGAACTGGCTGGCCGACGGGGGCGCGTATCCGGGCAGCTTCTGACGCAGTAGTCAGCGCCGCGCCGACACGACGATGCCTCCGACGATCAGCACGAAGGCCAGCCCGTGGTACGGGCGCGGCATCTCCTGCAGAAAGGCAGCCGACAGCAGCGCGGCGAACAGCGGCGTGAGGTTGATGAAGAAGCCGCCGATCACCGGCCCGGCGCGCTGCACGCCCAGGCCCCAGCAGCGGTAGGCGATCACCGCGGGGCCGGCGGCGATGAAGATCAGCGCCAGCACCAGCGGCCAGCCCCAGACGAAGTGCACGCCGCTGACCGCCCATTCGGCGCCAGAGAACACGCCCGACCAGGCCAGGCCGAAGACCACCTGCGCCATCAGAAACGCGGCCCAGTCGCCGCGCAGGTCGGCCGGCTCGCGGGTAGCGACCAGCAGCCAGCTGTACAGCGCCCAGGCCATCGTGGCCAGCACCATGTACAGGTCGCCGGCCACCAGGCGCAGCTGCAAAAGCTGCTGCCAGCTGCCGCGCGAGAGCACCACGGCCACGCCCGCCACCGACAGCAGCGCGCCGGCCAGCTGCTGGCGCGTGACCGGCGTGCGAAACAGCAGCGCGCCGAAGAGCAGCATCCAGATCGGCGTGCCCGAGCCCACCAGCGTGACGTTGAGCGGCGTCGACGTCTGCAGCGCCAGGTATTGCAGCGCGTTGTAGCAGCCCACGCCCAAGAGGCCCAGCAGCGCGTAGCGGCGCCAGTGCGGCCACAGGCTGCTGGACGGGCGCAGCACGCGCCAGGCCAGCGGCGCCAGCAGCACGAAGGCCAGCAGCCAGCGCAGGAAATTCATCGTGACCGGGGCGATCAGCTCGTGCACCGCGCGCCCGACGACGGCGTTGCCCGCCCACAGCAGCGGTGCCGTGGTCAGCAGCAGGGCGGTGGCGGGCGTCAGTCGTGAGGAGGAAGCCATGGGGCGTGACTGTAAGCCCTGCCGTCGTGTGCCGCAGGCTGTGGCAGCGGGCAGGGCTGCGCCATCCATGGCACCATCATCGTTTTCACACGAACCAGGAGAGTGGCCCAATGAACCGCGTCGTACAGATTCGCCAGACTGGCGGCCCCGAGCAGTTGCAGCTGGCAGACGTCGCGGTGGGCGACCCCGGCCCGGGCCAGGTGCGCATCCGCCACCGCGCCGTCGGCCTGAACTTCATCGACTGCTACCACCGCAGCGGCCTGTATCCGCTGCCGTTGCCGGCCGTGCTGGGCGCCGAGGGCGCGGGCGTGGTCGAGGCCGTCGGCGACGGCGTGACCCACCTGAAACCGGGCGACCGCGTGGCCTATGCGCACAACGAGCCGGGCAGCTACTGCCAGGTGCGCGTGATGAGCGCGCGGCCCGTGTGCAAGCTGCCCGATGCGATCGACTTCGAGACCGGCGCGGCAATGATGCTCAAGGGCATGACGGCGCAGTACCTGCTGAAGAAGACGCTGCCGGTCGAAGGCCTGCAGCCGGGCGACCACGTGCTGTTTCACGCCGCGGCCGGTGGCGTGGGCCTGATTGCCTGCCAGTGGGCGCGGGCGCTGGGCCTGCAGCTGATCGCCACCGCAGGCAGCGACGAGAAATGCGCGCTGGCGCTGGCCAATGGCGCGGCGCACGCGATCAACTACCGCACGCAGGACTTCGTCGCCGCGGTCAAGGACATCACCGGCGGGCGCGGCGTCAAGGTGGTCTACGACTCGGTGGGCAAGGACACCTGGGAGGGGTCGCTGAATTGCCTGCGCCCGTTCGGCCTGATGGCAAGCTTTGGCAATGCATCGGGGCCGGTGCCGCCATTCTCGCCCGGCGTGCTGGGCGCCAAGGGCTCGCTCTACGTCACGCGCCAGACGCTGTTCACCCACCTGCGCTCGCGCGAGGCGACGCAGGCCATGGCCGACGACCTGTTTGCGGTCGTCGCCAGCGGCCAGGTCAAGATCCACGTCGCCCAGCGCTACCCGCTGGAAGACGTGCAGCAGGCGCACCGCGACCTGGAGGCGCGCAAGACCACGGGCTGCACCATCCTGACCCTGTGAGCGCACAACCCGCGTGGGCGCGCGCCATTTGCGCGCAGGCGCAGTGCCCACCCGCTGCGCCGCGTGTTCCGCTGTGGCTGGGCGATGAGCGCGTCGGGTCGGTGCAGGCGGGGTTTCTTGAACGGTACGGCGTGCTGGCGCGGCTGGACGGCCGCTGTCCGCTTGCGTTGCAGCAGCGCGCAGGTGCTTCGGCCTGGGTGCTGCCGCTGCAGGGCGCGACGCAGGCGCTGGCTGCGCTGGCGCAGGCGCTGCGCAGCGCCGGTTGCTGTGGCCCCTGGCGCGACGAGCAGATCACGGTGCGCGGCAATGCCGGCCAGGCGCTGGCGACCGTCGAGCGTGGCGCGGTGCGTGTGCTGGGCATGGCGACCGAGGCAGTGCACCTGGTGGGCACCAGCGCCGATGGCGCCCGGCTGTGGCTGCAGCAGCGCGCGCAGACCAAGCCCACGCACCCGGGGCGTTGGGACACGCTGATGGGCGGCATGGTGGGCGCGGGCGAGTCGCCCGACCAGGCGCTGGAGCGCGAGACCTGGGAGGAGGCCGGCCTGCAGCTGGCGCAGCTGCAGCAGCTGCGCATGGGCGGCGTGGTCGACTTTGCCCACCCCTGCGGCGAGGGCGGCGGCGCCGGCTACCTCATCGAGCGCATCACCTGGTACGCCGCCGCCGTGCCCGAAGGCGTGGCGCCGCACAACCGCGACGGCGAGGTGCAGGGCTTTGCCTGCCTGGTGCACGACCAGGTGCAGGACTGGCTGGCCCACGAGCGCTTCACGCCCGAAGCGGCGCGCGTGCTGGTCGATTTTTACGGCTGGTGAATGCAGCCTGCAGCCGTGCCGGTGTCTTGGCGCGTTGCGCTGCCGCACAATCTCCCCCCCTTTTTTTCTCAGAGCGTAAACACACTCTCAAGACCCACCATGGCTGTCCCGCACTGGCTTCCCGACCGTTTCACCCTGCTGCTCGTCGCCACGGTGACGCTTGCTTCGCTGCTGCCGGCCACCGGCGTGGCGGCGGCGCTGTTCGAATACGCCACCGTCGCGATGGTGGCGCTGTTGTTCTTTCTGCACGGCGCAAAACTGTCGCGCCAGGCCATCGTCGCGGGGCTGACGCACTGGCGGCTGCACCTGCTGGTGGTGGCCAGCACGTTTGCGCTGTTTCCGCTGCTGGGCTGGGCGCTGCGCCCGCTGTTGGCGCCGCTGGTCACGCCCGAGCTGTACATGGGCGTGCTGTTTCTGTGCACGCTGCCGGCGACGGTGCAGTCGGCCATTGCCTTCACCGCGGTGGCGCGCGGCAACATGGCGGCTGCAATCTGCAGCGCGTCGGCGTCGACGCTGCTGGGCATCTTCATCACGCCGGTGCTGGTCGAACTGGTGCTGCCGCACGTGGGCAGCGCGCAGCAGGACCTGTGGGGCAGCATCGGCAGCATCATGGCGCAGCTGATGCTGCCCTTCGTGCTGGGCCAGCTGTCGCGCCGCTGGAGCGCGCCGCTCATGGCGCGCCACGGCGCGGCGCTCAAGTTCGTCGACCAGGGCGCGGTGCTGCTGGTGGTCTACACCGCGTTCAGCGCCGCGGTGGCCGGCGGGCTGTGGGCCATGCTGCCGCTGTCTTCACTGGCCGGCCTGCTGCTGGTGTGCGCGGTGATCCTGGCGGCGGCACTGGTCGGCACCACGGTGCTGGCGCGCCGGCTGGGATTCTCGAAGGAGGACGAGATCACCATCGTCTTTTGCGGCTCCAAGAAAAGCCTGATGAGCGGCGTGCCCATGGCCAAGGTGCTGTTCGCCTCGCAGGCCGCGGGCATGGTGGTGCTGCCGCTGATGGTGTTCCACCAGATGCAGCTGATGGTCTGCGCGGTGCTGGCGCAGCGCTATGCGCGCCGGCCGCAGTGACCGGCGGCTTGCTGCGCCTCATTCCATTTCTATATCGATCGAGTACGCGAAGGTGAAGCGCAGACAGTGCTGTAGCACGACAAGCGAAGCCGACAAAGTAATCGGTTGATATGGAAATGGAATCAGGGATGATCGCTTTGCAGGTGTGACCCACCGCTTTGCTGGTCGCGCGGGCGCGGCGTGGGCAGGGCGCCGCCTTGCTCCAGGATGGGGTAGGCGATCGAGCAGATCAGCGAGTTGATGCGCTTCATGTCGCTGATCAGGTCGATGTGCAGCGAGCTGGTCTCCATGCTCTGCACGGTGCGCTCGGACAGGCGCATCAGGTGGTTGGTGGCGTAGGAGCGCTCCAGGTTGCGAAACAGCGCCTTCTCTTCCAGCAGACGCTGCGCGTCGCGCACGTTGCCGTTGAGGAATACGCTCATGCCCAGGCGCAGGTTGTTGACCAGGCGCTGGTGCAGCTCGGAGATCTCCCGCAGGCCCGCTTCGGAGAACTTGAAACCGCGGCGGATCTTCTTCTCCTCGATGTCCTGGATGATGCGCTCGACGATGTCGCCAATCTGCTCCATGTTGATCGTGAAGCTCAGGATGTCGGTCCAGCGCCGGCTCTCCTTCTCGCCCAGGTCGTCGCGCGGCACCTTGGTCAGGTAGTACTTGATCGACGAATACAGCGTGTCGACCTCGTCGTCCATCTTGCGCAGGCGCTCGGCCTGGGCCTCGTCGTTGTCGCGGATCACGTGCATCACGCCCACCAGCATGGTCTCGACCACGTCGGCCTGGTACAGCGCCTCGCGCACCGCAAACGAGATCGCCAGCGACGGCGTGCCCAGCGCCGAGGGGTCGAGGTGGTGCGGGCGGTCGCCCGGCGCGGGCGCGGGCTTGGGCAGCACGCGGCTGATCAGCTGCGCCACCCACTGTGTCAGCCCGATGAAGCCGACGCTGATGATGATGTTGTAGGCCAGGTGAAACAGCACCACGCTGTGCGCCGTGCCCGGCAGGAGCGGCTCGACGTAGCGGATCCACGTGCCGATGAAGGGCGCCATCAGCGCCACGCCCATGATCTTGAAGAACATGTTGCCAATGGTCACCTGGCGCACCTCGACGCTGGACTTGGCCATGGTCAGCACCGCCGCCAGGCCGTTGCCCAGGTTGGCGCCCAGCACCATCCCGAGGGCCATGCCCAGTGGGACGACCTGGGTGTCGGCCATCGCGGCGATCAGGAGCACGACGGCCAGGCTGGAGTAGGAGACGATGGCCAGGATCGCGCCGACGATGATCTCGGCGGTCAGGTCGCTGGCCATGGTCTCCAGAATCAGGTGGGTGATGGGCGAGGCCATCATCGGCTCGGTGGCCTGCACCACGCGCTCCAGCGCCAGCAGCATCAGCCCCAGGCCAATGAAGACCTGCCCCACGCGCCCGGCAGTGGTGGCCTTGCTCGACACGTACAGCACCACGCCCACGAAGATGAACACCGGTGACAGCCATGACAGGTCTTGCGAGAACAGCAGCGCCATCAGCGCGGTGCCGATGTCGGCGCCGCGCATCACCGCCAGCGCCGCCGGCAGCGTGATCAGCCCCTGGCCGACGAAGGAGGCGGTCATCAGCGAGGTGGCGGTGCTCGACTGCACCAGCGCGGTCACGCCGATGCCCGCCAGCGCGGCGGTGAAGCGGTTGCCCAGGCTCTTGGCAAGTATCGTGCGCAGGTTGGCGCCAAACACCCGCAGCACGCCCGTGCGTACCAGCTGGGTGCCCCAGATCAGCAGGGCGACGGCGGCCAACAAGTTCAACAAATGCTTCATAAAACCGGGCGGTGGACACGGGGTGCGACGACGAGTCGCGGAAAAACCTTACACCATAACCCCAAACAGGGACTTGCGTTGACGTTGCAAGGGCAAGGCGCGCGCCTTGGGCCTTTCTCCCCATGGACTTGCTCCGCCTGCAGCATGCACCGCAATGCCCGAGCCATGGCCTGCGGCTTGCCCGAAGTGACTGGCAAAATCGGCCACAATTGTCAGTATTTGTTTAATTTTTTTCTATTGGTACTGAAACGATGTGGAACAACCTGCGCATCACCCACCGCTATCTGATGGTGTTGCTCGGCTGCTGGCTGTCGGGCGCCGTGGTCATCGGGGTCGGCTTCTGGGGCTTGTATATGGCGCGAAACAGTCTGCAGGAGGTGCACGGCCACGCCATGGTGCTGGCGCTCAAGGCCGGCGACGCGGCCGATCTGACGGTGCACAACCGCCTGCAGGTGCTGCTGGCCTTCCAGCATGCGCCGGACGGTGCGCTGGCAGGGCTGCACGATCACCCGGTGCAGGAGCACCTGGACGCGGTGGCGGCCAATCGCGCCCAGGTGTCGCAGGAGATGCAAGCGCTGTCAGAGCAGGCGCTGGGCGACGAGGAGAAGGCCTTGGCGCGCGGCATGCAGCAGGCGCGCCAGGCCTGGGTGGCGCAGCTGGACAAGGCGGTGCAGGCGCTGCAGGCGGGTAACTATGACGACCAGGTGATGGCCGGCTTTCTGGCCGCCGGGCAGTTCGAGGGCAATGCGCTGGTGCAGGCGTCGCAGCGGTTCCGGGCCTACCAGGTGGCGCGTGCCGACGCGGCCTACCAGGCGGCCGAGCAGCGCTACCGCCAGGGCTTGTGGTGGTTTGCCGGCGCCATCGTGCTGCTGGGCCTTCCCGCGTCGCTGCTGGCGCTGGCGCTGCTGGCGCGGCTGGTGCGCGGGTTCGCGCGCGCCAACCGCGCAGCCGCGGCGATTGCCGCCAGCGACCTGACCCAGCCGATCACCGCGAGCGGCAGCGACGAGATTGCCCGGATGCTGCAGCAGATGGAGGCAATGCGTAGCAACCTCAGCCGCACGATCGGCCAGGTGCGCGACGGCGCGCAGGCGATTGCCGGCGCGTCGACCCAGGTGGCGGCGGGTACGCAGGATCTGTCCTCGCGCACCGAGCAGCAGGCCAGTGCGCTGGAGCAGACCGCGTCGGCCACCGAGCAGCTGTCGGGCACGGTGCAGAACAATGCCGACAGCGCGCTGCAGGCCAACCAGCTGGCCAGCGCCGCCACAGGTGTGGCGCAGCGTGGCGGCCAGGTCGTGGGGCAGGTGGTCGACACGATGGAGGCGATCAACACCAGCTCGCGCAAGATCGTCGACATCATTGGCGTGATCGACGGCATTGCCTTCCAGACCAACATCCTGGCGCTGAACGCGGCGGTTGAGGCGGCGCGCGCCGGCGAGCAGGGCCGCGGCTTTGCGGTGGTGGCCGGCGAGGTGCGGGCGCTGGCGCAGCGCAGCGCCCAGGCGGCGCGCGAGGTCAAGGACTTGATCACCGATTCGGTGGGCAAGGTAGACGTGGGCACGCAGCAGGTGGCGCAGGCCGGCGCGACGATGCAGGAGATCGTCAGCGGCATCCAGAACGTGGCAGGCATCGTCGACGAGATCGCCAGCGCCAGCCGCGAGCAGTCGATGGGCTTGTCGCAGATCAACCAGGCGGTGTCGCACCTCGATGGCGTGACGCAGCAAAACGCCGCGCTGGTCGAGCAGACCTCGGCCGCGTCCAGCGCGCTGCAGGAGCAGGCGCGCCAGCTGGCCGAGCTGGCCGCCAGCTTCCGGCTGGAGCAGGGTGCGGCAGTGAATCGGCGGTCGTCCGCCGCGCCGGAGCTGGCGTTGCAGGCGGCGGCAAGCGCCCTGGTCGGCTACGCGCCGCAGGCGTGACGCCCGCCAGCCGCCCGCCGCGCTGCGGTGGCGGGTGGATTCAGGCCGGGTTCTTGCGCCGCAGGCGCAGCAGCTCGTCGAGCACCAGGCAGGCTGCGCCGACGCTGATCGCCACGTCTGCCAGGTTGAACGCGGGAAAGTGCCCGCGGTAGAACAGGCCGGCCAGCCACGGCCAGTGAAAGTCCAGGAAGTCGACGACGTAGCCGTGCTGCAGCCGGTCGACGACGTTGCCCACGGCGCCGCCCAGGATGCTGGCCAGCGAGAACGCGAACAGCCGCTGGCCCGGGTGCTGGCGCAGCTGCCAGACGATGAAGCCCGCCGCCGCCACGCCCAGCGCGGTGAACAGCCAGCGCTGCCAGCCACCGGCATCGGCCAGCAGCGAGAACGCGGCGCCCGTGTTGTGCGCGCGCACGATGTTGAAGAAGCCGGTGACCGGCGTTGCGTCGCCCCAGGCGTAGTGCTGCAGGATCAGCGCCTTGCTCCACTGGTCGAGCAGCGCCAGCACGCCGGCCCAGGCCAGCCAGGGCCACAGCCGCGCGCTGGCGGCCGCGTCATCGCGCGCGGCCATGCTCAGGCGTACGCCCGGGTTTCGCCCGCGCCGTGCAGATTGCTGTCGCAGCGCCCGCACAGCGTGGGGTGGGCCGGGTTGGCGCCCACGTCGGCGCGCCAGTGCCAGCAGCGCTCGCACTTGGCGTGCTCGCTGGCCTGCACGTCGACAGCCAGCGCATCGCCGGCGTGGACGCTGGCGGCGCTGGTGATGAGGACGAACTTCAGGTCGTCGCCCAGCGACTGCAGCAGCGCCAGGTCTTCGGGTTGGGCGGCCAGCCGGACCTCGGCCTGCAGCGACGCCCCGACATCGCCCGCCTCGCGCCGGTGCTCGATCTCCTTGTTCACCACGTCGCGGATGGCGCGCAGGCGCTCCCACTTGGCCAGCAGCGCGTCGTCTCCCGCGGGCAGCGTCTGGTAGGTCTCCAGGAAGATGCTGGGCGAGCTGCCGAACACCTTCCACGCCTCTTCGGCCGTGAACGACAGAAACGGCGCCATCCAGCGCAGCATGGCGTGCGTGATCTGGTGCAGCGCGGTCTGGGCGCTGCGCCGCGCCAGGCTCTTGGCGGCGCTGGTGTACAGGCGGTCCTTCAGGATGTCCAGATAGAAGCCGCCCAGGTCTTCCGAGCAGAACAGCTGCAGCTTGGAGACCACCGGGTGGAATTCGTAGACCTTGTAGTGCGCCAGCACCTCGGCCTGGAACTGCGCGGCACGCGCCAGTGCCCAGCGGTCGATCTCCAGCAGATCCTGATGGGCGACGGCGTCCTGCGCCGGATCGAAGTCGCTGGTGTTGGCCAGCAGAAAGCGCAGCGTGTTGCGGATACGGCGGTAGGCGTCGACAACGCGCGCCAGGATCTTGTCGTCGATGCCCAGGTCGCCAGAGTAGTCGGTGGACGCGCACCACAGGCGGATGATCTCGGCGCCCATCTTCCCGCTGACCTGCTGCGGCGAGACGGTGTTGCCCAGCGACTTGCTCATCTTCTTGCCCTGGCCGTCGACGGTGAAGCCGTGGGTGAGCAGCCCGCGGTAGGGCGCGCGCCCGTAGATGGCGCTGGCCAGCAGCAGCGAGCTGTGGAACCACCCGCGGTGCTGGTCGTGCCCCTCCAGGTACAGGTCGGCCTCGGGGCCCTCGTCGTGGTGCATGCCGGCGTGGGTGCCGCGCAGCACATGCCAGAAGGTCGAGCCCGAGTCGAACCAGACCTCAAGGATGTCGGTGCTCTTGGTGTAGGCCTTGGCGTCCTCGGAGCCCAGGATTTCTTCCGTCGTCACGCGGCTCCAGGCCTCGATGCCGCCCGCCTCCACGATGGCGGCCGCCTGGTCGATGATCTCCATGGTGCGCGGGTGCAGCTCGCCCGAGTCCTGGTGCAGGAAGAAGGGCAGGGGCACGCCCCAGCTGCGCTGGCGCGAGATGCACCAGTCCGGGCGCCCGGCAATCATGTCGCGCAGGCGCGCCTGGCCGTTCTCGGGGTAGAAGTGGGTGTGCTCGATGGCTTCGAGCGCAATCTGGCGCAGCGTCTTGGCCGGCTTTTGCGCCGGGTCGGTAAACACGCCCTCGCCCTCGTCCATGCGGATGAACCACTGCGCGGCGGCGCGGTAGATCACCGGGCTCTTGTGGCGCCAGCAGTGCGGGTAGCTGTGTGTGATGCCGGCCGTGCCCATCAGGCGGCCGGCGACCTTCAGCGCGTCGATGATGACGGGCACCGCCTTCCAGATGGGCTGGCCGCCAAACAGCGGAAAGTCCGCCGCGTACTGGCCGTTGCCTTGCACCGGGTTGAGGATGTCTTCGTACTTCAGGCCGTTGGCCACGCAGCTGTTGAAGTCGTCCACGCCATAGGCGGGCGAGGAGTGCACGATGCCGGTGCCGTCCTCGGCGGTGGCGTAGTCGGCCACGTAGACCGGCGAGATGCGGTCATAGCCCGCATCGGCAGCGCTGAGCGGGTGCTTGAAGGGCATGTGGTCGAGCTTTTGCCCGACGGTGGTGGCGACCACTTTGCCGGCAATGCCCCAGCGCTCCAGGCATTTGTCGACCAGCGCGCTGGCCAGGACGAGCAGGCCGCGGTCGGTGTCGACCAGGCTGTATTCCAGCTCGGGATTGACGTTGAGCGCCTGGTTGGCCGGAATCGTCCAGGCGGTCGTCGTCCAGATCACTGCGAACGCCGGCTTGTCGAGCTGCTTGAGGCCAAAGGCCTCGGCCAGCCGGGCCGGGTCGGCCGCGGGGAACATCACGTCCAGCGTCTGGCTCTGCTTGTCCTGGTACTCGATCTCGAACTCGGCAAGCGAGCTGGCGCAATCGAAGCACCAGTACACGGGTTTGAGGCCGCGGTAGACAAAGCCGCGCTCCATGACTTTCTTGAGCGCGCGCAACTCGCCCGCTTCGCTCGCGTAGTTCATGGTCTTGTACGGGTTGTCCCATTCACCGAGCACGCCCAGGCGCTTGAAGTCCTCCATCTGCTGCGCGATCTGCTCGGAGGCAAACGCCCGGCCGCGCGCCTGCATCTCGTCGCGTGGCAGGTTGCGTCCGTGCAGCTTCTCGATGGCGTTCTCGATCGGCAGGCCGTGGCAGTCCCAGCCGGGGGTGTAGAGCGCGTCAAAGCCTTCGAGCTGGCGGCTTTTGACGATCATGTCCTTGAGGATCTTGTTCATCGCATGGCCGATGTGGATCTGGCCGTTGGCATACGGCGGGCCGTCGTGCAGGATGAATTTGGGCGCACCCCGGCGCGCATCGCGCAGCTGTTTGTACACACCTTGCTCGTCCCATTCCTTGACCCAGGCGGGCTCGCGCCTGGGCAGGTCGCCGCGCATCGGGAACGGCGTGTCGGGCATGTTCAGCGTGGCGCGGTAGGGGTTGTCGGCTGGCTTGCGCTTGCCGCCGGCGGCTTGGGTCTCAGACATGGATTACCTTCAAAACAGGAACGTGCAGGCGGCTTGCCTGCAGGGGGCATCGGGTGTGCGGGAGGCAGGGGCTGGCGCGCCCCGTCAAATTCGGTCGCGCGTGGTCTGGCGGCGGATGTCGGTGTGGCTGGGCAGCGCGGCAAAGTACGCGCGGGCGTCTTCGCAGTCCCGGGCAATGCCTTGGGTGAGCGCCGCGAGGCTGTCGTATTTGCGCTCTTCGTGCAGTTTGTGCAGCAGTTCCACGCGGATGATTTTACCGTAGCCCCCCTCGGCGCCCAGGTGGGCGGGCCACTGCAGGCAGTGCGTCTCCAGCAGCACGCGCCCGCCGTTCACGTCGCGCGGATCCAGCGATGGGCGCACGCCCAGGTTGGCCACGCCGGGCAGCGGTGCGTCGCTCAGGCCGTGCACCAGCACCGCAAAAATGCCGCTGGCCGCCGGCTTCCAGTGGGTGAAGCGCAGGTTGAGCGTGCGAAAGCCGTCGCCCAGGCCCCGGCGCGACTCGGCCAGGCTGCGTCCCAGCTTGCGCCCGTGCACCACGTGGCCGCTGATCGCGTAGGGGCGGCCCAGCAGGCGCTCGGCGTCCTGCATGCGGCCTTCGGCCAGCGCCGCGCGCACCTCGGTGCTCGATACGCGCAGGCCGTGCACCTCGTAGCTCATCATGCGCGCCACGTCGAAGCCCTGCCGCTGGCCGCAGGTGTCCAGCAGCGCGTAGTCGCCCTGGCGCTGGCTGCCAAAGCGAAAGTCGTCGCCCACCAGCACGTAGCGCGCACCCAGGCCGCGCACGATCACCTGGTCGATGAAGTCCTGCGCCGACAGCGCGGCGAATGCTGCGTTGAAGGGCTGAACCACCACCTGGTCGATACCGCAGCGCTCGAGCTCCAGCAGCTTGTCGCGCAGCGTGCCGATGCGCGCGGGCGCCAGCTCGGGCTTGCGGTGCGCCTGGGCAAAGTAGTCGCGCGGGTGCGGCTCGAAGGTCAGCGCGCAGCTGGCAATGCCGCGCTGGCGCGCCTCGTTGCCCAGCAGCGCCAGCATGGCCTGGTGGCCGCGGTGCACGCCGTCAAAGTTGCCAATGGTCAGCGCACAGGCGCTGGCCAGCTGGGGGCGCTGGAAGCCACGGAAGATTTTCATGGGAATGCTTTGGTTTTGCTAGTGCAGTGTTCGACGCTATCTGCGACATAAAACCGCGTCTTTTCGGCCTGGGCGGCGTTGCAAATTCTCGCGATAGCGACGGCTATCGTTGCGGTTTACGCCTTGCCCAGACCAAAAATCCATCGGTTTTATTTGTCGCATCAAGCATCGAACACTGCACTAACACTCGGTACCAGGCTGCAATGCGGTTGCTGCCGGTTGTAAGCGTTGGGAGTATATTGGCTGGTGCTGCCGGCGTTCCCTGGGGGGCGCACGTTGCAGCGTGTGAACCGGTTCAATTGTCGCCCTCGGGGGCAAGGGAGTCGCCGTGAAGGTCTTGAAGCTGTCGGCACAGGGCGTGCCGCAGTCGTGGATTTCGCTGGAGCACGCGGTCGTGTACTACGCCGCGGGCGCGGTGCGCTGGGAGCTGGGCGCGCAGGTGGCGCTGTTTCGCGGCGGCCACAACGCGCGCACCGGCGTGCAGTCGCAGATTGCGGTCAGCAGCATCATCAGCACGCGCGGCGTGCCCCACATCGACCCGTTCGGCCAGACGCCCAGCCTCACCAACGACAAGCTTTTTGCGCGCGACCGCAACATCTGCGCCTACTGCGGCGGGCATTTCCACGACGATGTGCTGACGCGCGAGCACATCGTGCCGGTGGCGCGCCAGGGCGTGAACCACTGGATGAACGTCGTGACCGCCTGTCGCGCCTGCAACCACCGCAAGGGCCCGCGCACGCCCGAGCAGGCGCACATGCCGCTGCTGTACACACCCTACGTGCCTAGCCTGTGGGAAGACTTCATCCTGAGGAATCGCCGCATCCTGGCCGACCAGATGCAATTCCTGATGGCGCACGTGCCCCGGTCGTCGCGGCTGCTCAGTTAAGCGCCGCTGTGCCCGTTATGCCGGCCGCTGCGTAGCGGCAAATGAAGCGCGGCCTGCTGGTGCGGCGTCAGGGTGTGACGGCGTCGCAGCTCGTCGTATTGAGCAAACACGCCGGCGTTTGCTGAGGTTACAAATACCCCAGGGTGCGGCCCAACGCAACGGCCTGGGCGCGTTGCTGCACCTTGAGTTTTTCAAAAATCTTCTTCAGGTGGGTTTTGACGGTTTCGGCCGAGATGGCCATGGCGCGGGCGATTTCTTTGTTTGAGCGGCCCTGCGCCACCTGCTGCAGTACGTGCTGTTCGCGTTCGGTCAGGCCGCCTGCAGCAGTGAGGGCGGTGCGGGTACCGGCGTGCTGCTGGCTGCGTTCCAGCAGGTTTGCGACGAAGGCGGGTAGTTCGCCGTCGCACTGACGTGTGGCGCTAAAGCGCGCCAGCAAACCCTGCAGTTCGGGTCCTTCATCGAGGATGCAGCGGGGCGCGCCAGCGCTTTGTGCGCCTTGCAGCGTGCTGCATAGCTGGGCGAAGCAGGCGTCTTGCTGGTCTGCGGCCATGTGCGCCAGCGCCAGGCAGGTGCCCAGCTGCAGAGCGTGCAGTATCTGTCCGTGCGCTTGGGCTTGGGCCAGTTGCCCGGCCAAGGCGCTACACGCCTCGCCGATCCGCTGCTGGGCCAGGGCCAGACGCGCCAGCGCGTTGTCGCGCAGCAGGCACAGCGCAGAGCGCGCGCAGCGCGGCAGGGCGTCAGCGTGGGCAGCCAGGCGCGTGAGCCGGATGCAGGTGGCGTTGGCCTCGTCCAGCCGCCCTTCGCCGATCAACAGGCGCACGCGCTCGTGCAGCATGGCGGCCACCAGCCGGTCCCAGCCACGGTTGTAGCCCATGGCCTCGCCGCGTTCGAGCTGCTCGTAGGCCAGCACTGGCAGGCCCTGCAACTGCGCGGTGCGCACCAGCACCTGGTAGGCCAGCAGGGCGCTTTCGTGCATTGCGGTGTTGTCGATCAGCGGCTGCAGCGGCGCCAGGAGCGCCTGCGCCTCGCGCCAGTCGCCGCGCTGGTAGTGCAGCTGCGCCAGGAGCGGCGCGGCCAGTGCCGCCGAGACGGACAGCGCGCCGCCGTACTGGTGCGCGCAGCGCAGCGCTTCGCGCGCGTGGCGCTCGGCCAGGTCCAGGCAGGCTTTTTCCAGCTCAATGCCGCCCAGGATGGTGTGGCGGTAGACGGTGGAGAAGGCGTTGTGCCGGTCTTCCTCGGCAGTCGTCGCCTGCCAGGGTTGCTCGTAGGCCTGCACCAGGTCGCCTGCCTTCCAGTGCACGTAGCGCAGCACGTTGCCGACGGCGTTGTGCGTGAAGGCGTCGGCGTTGCGCGGCGCGCTTTGCCATTGGCGCGCCAGTTCGCCGGCGGCGAGCGAGTCGTCTTGCAGCGCGACGTTGACGGCGCGGATCGCCAGGCATTCGGCCAGCGTGTCCGCCAGCGCCTGGCCGGCCAGGCGCGCGTGTGCGGCCTGCTCGATCTCGGCGAGCAGCGGCTCGGCCTCGGCAAAGCGCGTGGCCAGCGCCAGGCCCCAGGCAATGGCCAGCTGCACGCGCGGCTGGCCGGCCAGCAGCGCGGGCGGAAGCTGGCGGCGCCAGGAGAGCAGCGTCAGCAGGTCGCCGGTCTGCACCAGCGCCATGCCGCAGTGCGCCAGCCACTGGGCGGCCTGGGCCTGGTCGCCCGCCTGCAGCGCGTGGCGCACGGCGTCGCTCCAGGCGCCTTGTTGCGCAAACCACTGTGCGGCGCGCCGGTGCAGCTGCGCCGCGTCCAGCCCCAGGCGGGCGAGCACCTGCGCCAGCAAATGCTCGCGTAGCAGCTGGTGGATGCGCAGCCAGCGGCCCTCGCTGTCCATCGGCGCGATCAGCAGGTGGTGCTGCTGCAGCTGCTGCATCTGCGCGGCGCTGTCCGCGCGTTCGCCGACGGCGTCGCACAGCGCGGGCGACAGGCGTTCGAGCACGGCGGTCTGCGCCATGAAGCGCACGGTCTCGCCCGGCAGGCGCTGCAGCAAGTCCTCGAACAAGGTGGCGAAGAGGGCGGCGCCGCCGTGCTGCGCAGGCAGTGCCCGCGCTGGCGCCGCTGGCGTTGACAGAGGCGCGGCCTGCGGCGGCGGGCCCAGCGCCGCCAGGCGCAGCGCGGCGGCCCAGCCCTCGGTGCTGGCGTGCAGTGCGCTGATTTGCGAGCTGCTGTGGCGCGCCGGGCCGCTGCCGTCGTGCAGCAGGCGCGTGGCCTCGTCGAGGTCAAAGCGCAGCTGCGCCGCGTCCACGTCGTGCCACAGGCCGTGCGCGCGCAGGCGCGCCAGCGGCAGCGCGGGCGTGACGCGCGAGGTGATGAGCACGTGCAGCTGCGGTGGCGCGTGGGCGATGAAGAAGGCCAGCGCGTCGTGGATGGCGCTGTCCTCTATCCATTGGTAGTCGTCGAGCACGACGATGGCCTGGCCGTCGAAGTCCTCCAGGTCGTTGAGCAGCAGCGCCAGCACGGCGCGCGGCGCGGCCAGCGCGCGGCCTTGCAGCAGCGCCAGCGCCGCCTGGCCGACGTTCTGCCCCAGGCGCTGCAGCGCCTGCGCCAGCGCGTGCACGAAACGCGTCGGCTCGTCCTCGTCCTGCGAGAGCGTCAGCCAGGTGCAGTGCAGGCCCTGCGCCTGCCAGTGCGCGACCCAGCTGGCGGCCAGCGTGCTCTTGCCGAAGCCGCCGGGTGCGCTGAGCGTCATCAGCGGCAGCTGCAGCAGCTGCTCGCGCAGCGCGTCGAGCCGGGGCCGGTCGATGCTGCCGTGCGGCGGACGCAGCACGCGGATCTTGGTGCGCAAGAAGGGGGCGGGGGCACAGGCGGACATGGGCACCGAGTCTAGGCCCCCCCGCCGGTGCGGGGCAGGGGGCTTGCCCCATCCCCCATGGCATCCCCCGGGCCATCCCCCGCCGCGCCCCCGTCGTCGCCGACGCTGGGGGATGGGCGCCGGGCAGGGCGGTTCCTACAGTGGCCCCATCGATTTTGCCAACCAGGAGACACACCCATGGCCTACGTAGCCTTGACCCCCTTGGGCGCCGAGCCCGATTTCGCCGACACGCCCGCCGCCATCCAGGCGACGGTGCGCCGCTTTGCCAGCGAGGTGCTGCGCCCGTTGGGCCGCCAGCTTGACAGCATGGCGCCCGAGGCGGTGATCGCGCCCGATTCGCCGCTGTGGGCCATGTACGGCCAGTTTGCCGCGCTGGGCTTTGGCGTGGACGATTTGCTGGCGCTGGAGCCGGCGGAGCGCGCCCGCACCATGGCGATCTTGTTCGAGGAGCTGGGCTGGGGCGACGCCGGCCTGGCGATTTCGATCGGCGCCGGGCTGATCCCGGCCATGGTCAGCGCGATTTTGGGCAACGGCTTTTGCCGCAGCATTGCGCAGGATGCCAAGCTGGGCTGCTGGATGATCACCGAACCGGATCACGGCAGCGACACGCTGGATCCGGCGCGCATGATTTTTCACCCCCAGGGCGAATACGGCCGGCCAAACTGTGTGGTGAAGATCGAGGGCGACGAGCTGGTGATCACCGGCCAGAAGTCGGCCTGGGTATCGAACGGCACCATAGGCCAGGTCGGCATCCTCTACGCCGCCTGCGACACGGGCAGCGGGCCGGACACGAAGCACGGCGCCGTGGTCATCGTCCCGATGGACACGCGCGGCATCACGCGCGGCAAGCCGCTGGACAAGCTGGGCCAGCGCGCGCTCAACCAGGGCGAGATTTACTTTGACAACGTGCGCTTGCCGAAGGCCCATTTGCTCGCCGGGCCGGAGCAGTACCAGCAGGCCACCTATCTGGTGCACACCCTGGCCAACGGGTTGATGTCGGCCATCTTCACCGGCTGCGCGCGTTCGGCCTACGACCTGGCGCTGGCCTACGCGCATGAGCGCAAGGCCGGCGGCGTGCCCATCATTCGCCACCAGCAGGTGGCGCACCGGCTGTTTCACATGTTCCGCAAGGTCGAGGCGGCCTGCGCGCTCTCGCGCCGGGTGCTGCACTACAACTTCCAGGCCCCGGCCATGGCGCTGCAGGCGGCCATGGCGGCCAAGGTGACGGCCACGCAAACCGCGTTTGAAGTGGCCAGCGAGGCGGTGCAGATGCACGGCGGCAACGGCCTGACGCGCGACTACCCGGTCGAAAAAATCATGCGCGACGCGCGTGCCTCGCTGATCGAGGACGGCTGCAACGAAATCCTCGCCATCAAGGGCGGCTACCACCTGATGAACCCCGACCTGCTCTAAACCAACCCAAGGAGACACACCATGGCATCGCAATACCAAGTCGTTCTGTACGGCGCCAGCGGCTACACCGGCAAGCTGGCCGCGTGGAAGCTCGCCGAGCGCGGCATTCCTTTCATCGCCGCTGGGCGCAACGCCGATCGCCTGAAGGCCGAGATGGCCAGGATTCCAGAACTCGAAGGCCACGACTACCAATGCGTGGGCGTGGAGCACAACCGCGCCAGCCTGGCCGAGCTGTTCAAGGGCCGCAAGGTGGTGCTCAACGTCGTCGGCCCCTTCATGCAGCTGGGCGAGCCGGTGGTGCAGGCGGCGCTCCATGCTGGCTGCCACTACTTTGACACCACCGGCGAGACCGACTGGATGCTCTACCTGCAAAAGGAGTACGGCGCTGCCTTTGCGGCGAAGGAGCTGGCGCTGTGCCCGGCCAACTCCTACATGTGGACCGAAGGCGCGATTGCCGCCGAGATTGCGCTGGAGACGCCCGGCATCGACAGCCTGGATCTGATGTACTACGGTGACTCGCAGATCAGCGTGGCCTCGACCATGTCCTTCCTGCGCATGTGCACCAAGCCCATGTATTACCTGAAGGGTGGCGAGCTGGTGCAGTGGCCCTGGGCGCAGGCCTACGACGTGGCCGTGCCCGGCGTGCACCGCATCCTGAAGGGCATGCCCTGGGGCGGCGCGGGCGAGCCGGTGTGGTACCACGGCGACCCTCGCGTCAAGAACTGCCAGGTGCTGTTCGCGCTGGGCAACCAGGACATGATGATGGCCGTGCTCGACGTGCTGAAAAACTTCGAGAAGGATCACCGCAACCTGGACGCCGCCGCGCAGGAGCAGGTGACCAACGCCATCGGCCAGCAGATCACCCAGGTCGAGCCGCCGCGCGAAAACCCCGAGGTGCACCGCGCCCTGGTGTCCTGCCAGGCGCGCGGCAACACGCAGTCCGTCAGCGTCATCCTGCGCGGCAGCTGCGCCTATTCGCAAACCGGCGTGTTCGCCGCCGAGGCCGCCCAGCGCGTGCTGGGCAAGCAGCTCAAGGCGGTGGGATTTGGCTCGGGCGCACGCATCCTGGGCGCACGCCAGCTCTTGGCCGCGCAGGCCAATGAGGGCTTTCTGTCCTGGGAAGTGAAAACGCATTGATGCTGCGTTTTTAATAGCTGTTGGCGCTTGTCTGGTAAGCGCTGGCGGCCTTTTTTGTTCAAAACCCAGGGCAGGAGCCGCTTGTGGAACCGATTTTTATTGCCGGTGTCGGCATGACGCCGTTTGGCCGCCATCTGGCCTTGAGCGTGCAAGACCTGACGCGCCAGGCCGTGCAGGCGGCGCTGCAGGATGCGGGCTGCGCGCTCGATCAGCTGCAGGCGGCCTATTTCGCCAACGCCACGCAAGGCCATATGGAAGGCCAGCACATGGTGCGCGGGCAGCTGGCGCTGCGCGCCATGGGCGTGCAGGGCATACCCATCATCAACGTGGAAAACGCCTGTGCCAGCGCCAGCACCGCGCTGCACCTGGCGGTGCAGCAGGTGCAGGCCGGCAGCTGCGACATCGTGCTGGCCGTGGGCGCCGAGAAGATGGTGAGTGAGGACAAGGCGCGCATGTTTGCCGCCTTCGACGGCGCCTGGGACGTGCACGACACGGCCGCCAGCCAGGCGCGGCTGCTGGCCATGGGCCAGGGCGTCATGCCGCCCGAGGGCAGCCAGTCGGGCCGCCCCTACAGCGTGTTCATGGACATCTACGCCGCCATGGGGCGGATGCACATGCGCGAATTTGGCAGTACGCAGCGCCAGTTTGCCGCCGTGGCGGCCAAGAACCACGCGCATTCGGTGCACAACCCGCTGGCGCAGTTCCGCGAGGCCTTCAGCGTCGCGCAGGTGCTGGCCGCGCCGCCGATCAGCTACCCGCTGACGCTGCCCATGTGCTCGCCGGTCAGCGACGGCGCGGCGGCGGCCGTCGTCTGCAACGCCGCGGGTTTGAAGCGCCTCTCGGGTGAGGCGCGCCGCGCCGTGCGCGTGCTCGGCTGCGTGCTGCAAACCGGCAGCGAGCGCGACGCCACCGATCTGGAAAACCACTTGGTGCGTAAAGCTGCCCAGCGCCTGTACGAGCAGGCCGGCGTGGCGCCGCAGGACGTGGGCGTGGCCGAGGTGCACGACGCCACCGCCATCGGCGAGGTGTTGCAGTCCGAGCTGCTGGGCCTGGTGCCCATGGGCCAGGGTGGGCTGGCGGCCGAGCGCGGCGAGACGGCGATCGGCGGGCGCATCCCCATCAACCCCTCGGGCGGGCTGGAGAGCAAGGGCCACCCGATTGGCGCGACCGGTCTGGGGCAGGTTTTTGAACTGGTGACGCAGCTGCGCGGCGAGGCCGGGCCGCGCCAGGTGGCGGGCGCGCGCATTGCGCTGGCGGAAAACGGCGGCGGGCTGGCGGGCGTGGAAGAGGCCGTGGCCTGCCTGACGCTGCTTGGCATGTGAAGGAGACGCAGATGACGCAGTACGCAGACAACATCTTCCCCGGCCTGATCGCCAACCGCGCCGCCGAGCTGCCGGACTTTCCGGTGCTGACCATCGAAGGCGCGGGTCAGCGCCCCGACGAGGTGCGCAGCTACCGCGAGCTGTGGGACAACGGCCGACGCATGGCGCAGCTGATGCTGCAGCTGGGCGTGCAGCCGGGCGAGCGCATTGCGCTGCTCATGGCCAACCACGCCGAGTTCGTCGAGGCCATGGTGGCGGCGGGCATCGTGGGCGCGGCCGTCGTGCCCATAGACCCGCGCACCAAGGGCGACAAGCTGCACTTCTTGCTGGCCAGCAGCCAGTGCAGCGCCGCCTTTGCCGCCGATTACGCGCTGCCCCATCTGCAGCCGCTGCGCGCGCGCCTGCCCGGCTTGCGCTGGGTGCTGGCCTTTGCCACCGACGAGGGCGAGCAGCCGCTGACCGCCTACGCCGACGTGGTCGACTGGGTCGCCGCCGCGCCCCTGGCCGTGCCCGACCTGCCCATCTTGAGCACCGACCTCGACGCCCCGCTGGAGCTGATCTTCACCAGCGGCACCACCGGCGATCCCAAGGGCATCGTCATGACGCACCGGCGCTATTGCGAGACGGCCGCCTTGGCGCTGCGCCTGTTTGGCTACCGCGAGGGCGACGTGCTGTATTCCGGCCTGTCACTCACCCACGCCAACGCGCAGCTGTTGACGCTGGGCGCGGCGCTGGCCTGCCGCCTGCGCTGCGTGCTCTCGCGGCGCTTTACCAAGTCGCGGCTGTGGGACATCACGCGCAAATACGGCGCCACCAGCTTCACGCTGCTCGGCGGCATGACGACGGCGGTCTACGCCGAGCCACCCAAGGCGGATGACGCCGACAACCCGGTGCGCTTCGTCGTCTCGGCCGGCATGCCGGCGGCCCTCTGGCAGAACTTCCAGCAACGCTTTGGTGTGCAAATCCTGGAGTTCTACGGCGCGGCCGAAGGAGGCCTGACCTTCAACTACCCCGGCCAGGGGCCGGTGGGCAGCATCGGCAAGCCCCCGCCCACCTTGCAGCACCGCATCGTCGATGAGGCCGGCAACGACGTCGCGCGCGGCCAGCAGGGTGAACTCTGGTTTCGCCACGCCAGCGGCGAACCGTTTGTCGTGCAGTACTACGGCAACCCCGGGGCCTCGGCGCGCAAGTGCGCCGGCGGCTGGCTGCACATGGGCGACGTGGTGCACGAGGACGCGGACGGCTGGCTGTACTTCGACTACCGCCAGGGCAGCGGCATCCGGCGCAACGGCGAATTCATCGCCACCGCCTTCATCGAAAAAGCCATTGCCGAATCCGGCCTGGTCGATGACGTCTACGTCTACGGCGTCGCCAGCGAGCAATTGGCGCCGGGCGAGAAAGAGGTGGTTGCCGCCGTCGTTCCCAAGCCCGGCAGCAGTTTTGATGCGCAGCAGCTCTTTGCTCACTGCCGCCAGCAGTTGGAGGCGGGCATGATGCCGAGCTTCATCCAGGTGCTGGCGCAGATTCCCAAAACCGCGTCAGAAAAACCGCAGGAGCGGTTTTTGCTTGAGACCATGGAGCGTGAGCCGCAGGCGGTGCACGGGCGTCGTTGATTTTTTTCGGGAAACATCGACATGACCGTGGCCTGCAACCGCTGTGTCACAGCCCGCCGTGTCAGGCAAACACGCCGGCCGTCTCCTGCATGTGGCTCGACACCTCGCCCAGGTGGTGCAGGCTGTCGCCCCAGGTCATCTCCAGCTGCGTGAGCGTCTTGAAGTAGTGGCTGACGATGTACTCGTCGGTCACGCCGATGCCGCCCGACAGCTGCACCGCCTGCTGGCCGACGAAGCGCATCGACTGGCCCAGTTGCACCTTGGCGCGCGCCAGCGCGCGGCGGCGCTCGGCCGCCGGGGCGCCGAGCTTCAGGCTGGCGTAGTAGCTCATCGAGCGGGCCAGTTCGAGCTGCATCTTCATGTCGGCCATGCGGTGGCGCAGCGCCTGGAAGCTGGCGATGGCCACGCCGAACTGCTTGCGCTGGTTCAGGTAGTCGGCGGTGACGCGCACTGTCTGATCCATCACGCCGACGGCGTAGGCGCAGGCGGCGGCGATGCCGGTGTCCACGGCCAGCTCCAGCGCGGCCAGGCCGTCGGTGGTCACCAGGGCGGCCGGGGCGTCGGTGAGCGTCAGCTCCGCGCCGCGGCTGCCGTCCTGCAGGCCGTAGCCCTGCGTGGCGACGCCGCTGGCGGTGCGCTCGACGAGGAACAGCGCGATGGCGCCGCCGAGCTGCGCGGGCACCAGAAAGGCGTCCGCCTGGTCGCCGGCGGGAACAATGCTTTTGATGGCTGTCAGCGCATAACCCGCCTGGGTTTGAGCCGCTTTCGCCTCGCAAACGTCGAGGCGGTAGCGCGCCTTGCGCTCCTGCTGTGCCAGCACCACCAGCGCCTCGCCGCTGGCGATTTGCGGCAGCCAGCGCTCCTGCAGGTCGGCGCCGGCGTACTGGCCGAGCGCGGCGGTGGCAGCGTAGGTCTGCGCCAGCGGCTCGAGCACGATGCCGCGGCCGAGCTCTTCCATCACCACCATGGCATCGATGGCGCCCTGGCCCATGCCGCCGTGCGCCTCGGGCACGGTCAGCGCCGCCAGGCCCAGCTCGGCCAGCTCGCCATACGCCGCGCGGTCAAAGCCGCCGGCGGCAACGATGGTGCGGCGGCGCTCGAAGGTGTAGCCCTTGTCCACCCAGCGGCGCACCGCGTCGCGCAGTTGTTCCTGGTCGTCGGAAAAATTGAAATCCATTGCCAATCTCCTCAATGCGTTTTTTCAGTGAGCGCGTAGCGCTTTTACATGCAGCGAAGCTCTCGCTAGAGCCCCCTCCCGGAGGGGGCGCGGGGGAGCAGTCCTGTCGCGCACAGCGCGGACGGTGAACGGCGTCAGCCGAGCACCGTCTGCGCGACGATGTTGCGCTGCACTTCGTTGCTGCCGCCGTAGATCGTCGTCTTGCGCATGTTGAAGTAGGTGCTCGCCAGCGGCGCATTGGCCACCACGCCGCCGGGGTAGTGGCCGGCCCAGCCGCTATCCATCGCCTCCTGCAGCAGCGGCAGCGCGTAGGGGCCGGCGGCCAGCATCATCAGCTCGCTGTAGCGCTGCTGGATCTCGCTGCCGCGAATCTTGAGCAGGCCGGCGATGTCCAGCGGGTTCTTGCCGCTTTTTTCCATGCTGAGCACGCGCAGCACCATCATCTCCAGCGCGACGATGTCCACCTCCAGCAGCGCGATCTGGTCGCGAAAGCGTATGTCGTCCCAAACGCCCTCGGCCTTGGCGATGCGCTTGAGGCGCTCCAGCTCGCGCTTGCTGCGGTTCACGTCGGCAATGTTGGTGCGCTCGTGGCTGAGCAGCAGCTTGGCGTAGGTCCAACCCTTGTTCTCCTGGCCGATCAGCTGATCAAAGGGCACCTCGACGTTGTCGAAGAACACCTCGTTGACCTCGCACTCGCCGTCCAGCAGCTTGATCGGGCGCACTGTCACGCCGGGGCTCTTCATGTCCAGCAGCAGGAAGGAGATGCCGGTCTGCGGTTTGCCTTCGTTGCTGGTGCGCACCAGGTTGAACATCCAGTCACCGTACTGGCCCAGCGTGGTCCAGGTCTTCTGGCCGTTGACGATGTATTTGTCGCCCACGCGTTCGGCGCGGGTCTTCAGGCTCGCCAGGTCGGAGCCCGAGCCGGGCTCGGAATAGCCCTGGCTCCACCACACCTCGCCGCTGGCGATGCCGGGCAGGAAGCGCTTTTGCTGCTCGGGCGTGCCGTAGGCCATGATGACCGGCGCCACCATCACCGGCCCAAACGGCATGATGCGCGGCGCGCCGGCCAGAGCGCATTCTTCCTCGAACAAATGCTTTTGCACCGCGGTCCAGCCCGGGCCGCCAAACTCCCTGGGCCAGCCGGCGACCAGCCAGCCCTTCTTGCCCAGCACCTTGGCCCAGCCCTGGATGTCGTCACGCGTCAGGCGCAGCGCGTTGTGCACCTTGTGCGCCAGCTCGGCCGGCAAGTTGGCGCGCACCCAGGCGCGGACTTCCTCACGGAAGGCTTGTTCTTCGGGGGTGAAGGCTAGATCCATGCAGTGTCTCCTCTGATCAGCTGCTTTTGTAGCACGCGCGTTCGTTTTTTGGCTGTCAGCGGCGAGACATCCGGCCCCACCCTGCGGCCCCCCGAGGACACGCGGCGGTGCGGCTACGGCTGCTGCTGCATCAAGGCCTGCACCTGCGCCTGCAGCTGTGCGACCTGATCTTCCAGCGCCTGCACGCGCTGCGCCAGCGCGTCGCCGCCGCTGCCCGCCACGGCCGGCTGCGCGATGGCGGCCAGGTCGACCGGCCCGCACAGCAGCTGTGCCCAGCGCGCTTCGCGTGCGCCCGGCGCCTTGGGCAGCAACAGGGCGAGCGGCCCGCCGCGCTCGTCGCTGCGCTCGGCCAGCTCCTGCAAGAACGCCTCGACCGAAGATGTGTCGGCAAAGCGGTGCCAGCGTTCGGCGTTCAGGCGCAGCTCGGCCGCGGTCTGCGGGCCGCGCAGCATCAACAGGCCCAGCAGCGCCGCCGCCTGCATCGGCACGCCAATGCCGCGCTCGAAGTTGTGCTCCCAGCGCGCCACGCGTGCGCCGCCGATCTCGACGACCAGCGTGCGGTCACGCAGCGCGTCCAGCGCGGCCAGCACGTCGGCTTCGGCCAGCTGCATCACCGGCTCGCGGCTGGTCTTCTGGTTGCAGCCGGCCACCAGGCTGTTGAGCGTCAGCGGGTAGCTGTCGGGGACGGTGCGCGACTTTTCGAGCAGCGTGGCAAGCACGCGCGCTTGCGCCGCGGTCAGTGGCTGGGTGCGGGGATCGAAGGGCATGGCAGGGATAATCCGGGGAACATGAAAAACATCGTGATTCTGATCTCTGGCGGCGGCTCCAACATGGCCGCCATCGTGCGCGCGGCGCAGCAACAGGACTGGGCGCGCACCCTGGGGGCGCGCGTGGCCGCCGTCGTCAGCAACAAGGCGGACGCCAAAGGCCTGGAGTTTGCCCGCAGCCAGGGCATTGCCACCGAAGCGCTGGACCACAAGGGCTTTGCCAGCCGCGACGATTTCGACGCCGCGCTGATGCAGCTGATCGACCGCCACCAGCCCGCGCTGGTCGTGCTGGCGGGCTTCATGCGCATCCTCACGCCGGGCTTCGTCACGCATTACGCCGGGCGGCTGCTCAACATCCACCCGTCGCTGCTGCCGGCCTTCACCGGCCTGCACACCCACCAGCGGGCGATCGACGCCGGCTGCAAATTCGCCGGTGCCACCGTGCACCAGGTCACGGCAGAACTGGACGTAGGCCCCATCCTGGAGCAGGCCGTGGTACCGGTGCTGCCCGGCGACACCGCCGACACATTGGCCGCGCGCGTGTTGACGCAGGAGCATGTGATTTATCCGCGGGCAATCGCGGCGCTGCTGCGCGCGTGAGCGTGCCCCCGGCCGAGACACGTGCCGGCAATGGGACAATCCCCCCATGCATCCCAAAGCCCTTCTGGACGCCTGCGCCGAGTTGCTGCAGCAAGTTCTGACTTTCGAGCACCCGGCGGATGCCGTGGTGTCGCGCTACTTTCGCAACCACCGCAGTCTGGGTCCGCGCGAGCGCGCGACGCTGGCTGAGACCGCGTACACCGTGCTGCGCAGGAAACTGCTGTTCGAGCAATTGGCACGCTCGGGCAACGGCCCGCGCGAGCGGCGCCTGGCCATTCTTGGCTTTGCCGGGCCGCGCGACTTTCTCAAGAGCGCGCTGACACCCCAGGAGCGCGCCTGGGTGGACGACTGCGACGCGGTGTCCGAGGCCGACCTGCTGGAGCCCCAGCGCCACAACCTGCCGCAGTGGCTGGCGGAGCCGCTCAAGGCGCAGCTGGGCGCGGATTTCTGGCCGTTGGCCGAGAGTCTGCAGCAGCAGGCACCGCTGGATTTGCGTGTGAATCTGCTCAAGGCCAAGCGCGAGGAGGTGCGCAAGGAGCTGGCGCAGGCGGGCATCGAGGCCGTGGCCACGCCTTATTCACCTTGGGGCCTGCGCGTGCAGGGCAAGCCGGCGCTGAACCGCCTGGACGCGTTCACACGCGGTGCCGTCGAGGTGCAGGACGAGGGCTCGCAGCTGCTGGCGTTGCTGCTGGACGCGCGCCGCGGCGAAATGGTGGTGGATTTTTGCGCCGGCGCAGGCGGCAAGACGCTGGCGATTGGCGCGCAGATGCGCAACACCGGTCGGCTGTATGCGTTCGACGTGTCCGGCCACCGGCTCGATGCCCTCAAGCCCCGGCTGGCGCGCTCGGGACTGTCGAACGTGCATCCGGCGGCGCTGGCGCATGAGCGCGACGAGCGCGTCAAGCGCCTGGCGGGCAAGATCGACCGTGTGCTGGTCGATGCGCCGTGCAGCGGCCTGGGCACACTGCGGCGCAACCCCGATCTGAAGTGGCGCCAGAGCCCGCAGGCGGTGCAGGAGCTTTGCGCCAAACAGGCGGCGATCCTGGCAAGTGCCGCGCGTCTGGTCAAAAGTGGCGGCCGCCTGGTCTATGCCACCTGCAGCGTGTTGCCTGGGGAGAACGAGGCGATTGCCGAGGCCTTTGGCGCGGCGCATGCCGATTTCACACCGCTGGCCGCAGGCGACCTGCTGGCGCAGCTGAAGGTGGAGGGCGCGGTCGGTCTGTGCAGCGGCGGCGAGGACGGCCAGCGTTACCTGCGCCTGTGGCCGCACCGACACCAGACGGATGGTTTTTTTGCTGCTGTGTGGCAGCGGAGTTGACGTTGGGCGAGGGACAGGGGTCCAGGGTCGCGGCCCTGGATTCCGGCTTTCGCCGGAATGACGAAGAAGGGGGCGTGCGTTGCTTCACGTTGACGCCCGCGCCTTCAGCGTAAAAAAACCGCCAGGGCGCAAGCCATGGCGGTTTTTGCAGGAGCGGGGCCGAATTACTTCAGCTTGGCTTCCTTGTATTCGACGTGCTTGCGCGCCTTGGGGTCGAACTTGATGATGCTCATCTTCTCGGGCATCGTCTTCTTGTTCTTGGTGGTGGTGTAGAAGTGGCCGGTCTCCGCAGTGGAAACCAGCTTGATTTTTTCGCGTCCGCCTTTGGTGGCCATGGTGTTTCTCCTTTAAAGAAAATCAGGCCTGACCACGCGCGCGCATGTCTGCGAGCACGGACTCGATGCCGTTCTTGTCGATCAGGCGCAGGGCGGCGCTGGAAACGCGCAGGCGCACCCAGCGGTTCTCGTTCTCAACCCAGAAGCGCTTGTACTGCAGGTTGGGCAGAAAGCGGCGCTTGGTCTTGATGTTGGAGTGGGAGACCTTGTGTCCCACCTGGGGCTTCTTGCCCGTGACTTCACATACGCGTGCCATTGTGGACTTTTCCGTAATTGCACGGCCGCAGGCCCTGTGCACTTGACATGCATCGGCCTGCAACCTCACCTCGCCAATTGCATCGGGTGGCGGTAACCCGGCGTCCTTCGGGCGGGCCCAAATTCAGCAAAGCCGCGCATTATAGCGCGGTTGCCCTTGGAACGTGTTCACGATCTCGCGCGAAGGGGCGCCCGATTCCGCGCCTGCACACCCGCGTGGAGATCGTGAACACGTTCTTATTCCTGCTGTTCCAGGAAACGCTGCGCGTCCAGCGCCGCCATGCAGCCGGTGCCGGCGCTGGTGATGGCCTGGCGGTAGACGTAGTCCTGCACGTCGCCGGCGGCAAACACGCCGGCCACGCTGGTTTGTGTGGCAAAGCCCTTGTGGCCGCCCTGGGTGGTGATGTAGCCGCCTTCCATCTCCAGCTGGCCCTTGAAGATGTCGGTGTTGGGCGCGTGGCCGATGGCGATGAAGCAGCCCTGCAGCGCGATGTCCTCCGTGTGGCCGTCCTGCGTGCTCTTGATGCGGATGCCGGTCACGCCGCTGTCGTCGCCCAGCACCTCATCGAGGGTGAAGAAGGTCTTGAGCTCGATCTTGCCCGCGGCGACGCGCTCCATCAGCTTGTCGACCAGGATGGGCTCGGCGCGGAACTTGTCGCGCCGGTGCACCAGCGTGACCTTGCTGGCAATGTTGGCCAGGTACAGCGCTTCCTCGACGGCGGTGTTGCCGCCGCCGATCACGCACACGGGCTGTTCGCGGTAGAAGAAGCCGTCGCAGGTGGCGCAGGCCGACACGCCGCGGCCCATGAAGGACTCTTCGCTGGGCAGGCCCAGGTATTTGGCCGACGCGCCGGTGGCGATGATCAGGCTGTCGCAGGTGTACTGGTCGCTGTCGCCCTTGAGCGTGAACGGGCGCTTGGACAGGTCGACCTCGTTGATCTGGTCGAAGACGATTTTTGCCTCGAAGCGCTCGGCGTGCTCCAGAAAGCGCTGCATCAGCTCGGGGCCCTGCACTCCGTTGACGTCGGCGGGCCAGTTGTCCACGTCGGTGGTCGTGGTCAGCTGCCCGCCCTGGGCCATGCCGGTGATCAGCACCGGGTTGAGGTTGGCGCGGGCGGCGTAGATGGCGGCGGTGTAGCCGGCGGGGCCGGAGCCGAGGATCAGGACTTTGGCGTGCGTGTTGGTCGTCATGGCGGATCGCTGTTTGTTGGGCAACAAAGGTGAAACGGCAAGTATCGCGCTTATCGCGCCGACTGGCCTGGGGCAACCGGGCAGGGCCATGGGTTAAGCTTGCGGGTTGCTTCGTATGACCTATTCCCTCAATACCCTGAATGCCTCCGCGGCGGCGCGCTCGGCGCCCCGGTCGGGGGTCTTGCGCCTGGGCCACGAGCTGGTTTTGCTGCTGGGCCTGCTGGCCCTGGTGGTGTGGCTGCTGGCGCTGGCAAGTTATTCGGCACAGGACGCGGCCTGGTCCACATCGGGCCTGAGCGGCGCGGATGCGCCCGCGAACTGGATGGGGCGCCTGGGCGCCTGGCTGGCCGATGCCAGCTATTTTCTGTTCGGCTTTTCCGTCTGGTGGCTGGTGGCCGCCGCGGTGCATGGCTGGCTGGCGTCGCTGGCGCGCTGGATGCGCGCGGGCAGCGGAGCGCCCGGCTGGCGCGAGCGCGCCGTGCATGGCGCGGGCCTGGTGCTGCTGCTGACGACCAGCTCGGCGCTGGAGTGGTCGCGCATGTACCGCTTCGAGCCGCAGCTGCCGGGCCACGCCGGCGGCGTGCTGGGCTATCTGGCCGGGCCGCTGGCCGAGCGCTGGCTGGGCTTTACCGGCTCGGGGCTGCTGGGCGTGATTGCGCTGGTGCTGGGCATGGCGCTGGTGTTCGGCTTCTCGTGGGGCCGGCTGGCCGAGAGCCTGGGCGCGCGCATCGACGCGCTGGTGCTTGGCGGGCTGGCGCGGCGCGAGCGCGCGCGCGACCAGGCCGAGGGGCGGCGCGCCGCGCGTGAGCGCGAGGCGGTGCTGAAGGAAGAGCGCCACGACATCGAGGCGCACCACCCGCAGCCGGTGACCATTGTCGAGCCGGTGCTGGTCGAGGCGGTGCCGAGCACGCGCGTGGTCAAGGAGCGGCAAAAACCGCTGTTCACCGAGATGCCCGACAGCAGCCTGCCCCAGGTCGATCTGCTGGACGCGGCCGCGGCGCAGCGCGAGACGGTCTCGCCCGAGGTGCTGGAGATGACCAGCCGCCTGATCGAGAAAAAGCTCAAGGACTTCGGCGTCGAGGTGACCGTGGTGGCGGCACAGCCTGGCCCGGTCATCACCCGCTACGAGATCGAGCCGGCCACCGGCGTCAAGGGCTCGCAGGTGGTCAACCTGGCAAAGGATCTGGCGCGCTCGCTCTCGCTGGTGTCGATCCGCGTGGTCGAGACCGTGCCCGGCAAGACGACGATGGCCCTCGAATTGCCCAACGCCAAGCGCCAGATGATCCGCCTGTCGGAGATCCTGGGCTCGCAGGTCTACCACGACGCCAAGAGCCTGCTGACCGTGGGCCTGGGCAAGGACATCGTCGGCAAGCCCGTGGTGGCCGACCTGGCCAAGATGCCGCACTGCCTGGTGGCGGGCACGACCGGCTCGGGCAAGTCGGTGGGCATCAACGCGATGATTCTGTCGCTGCTGTACAAGGCCGAGGCGCGCGACGTGCGCCTGATGATGATCGACCCCAAGATGCTGGAGATGAGCGTCTACGAGGGCATTCCGCACCTGCTGTGCCCGGTGGTGACCGACATGAAGCAGGCTGCGCACGGCCTGAACTGGTGCGTGGCCGAGATGGAGCGGCGCTACAAGCTGATGAGCAAGCTGGGCGTGCGCAACCTGGCGGGCTTCAACGCCAAGATCGACGAGGCCGCCGCGCGCGAGGAGTCGATCGGCAACCCCTTCAGCCTGACGCCCGAGGAGCCCGAGCCGCTGACCCGGCTGCCGCACATCGTGGTCATCATCGACGAGCTGGCCGACCTGATGATGGTCGTGGGCAAGAAGATCGAGGAGCTGATCGCCCGCCTGGCGCAGAAGGCGCGCGCCGCCGGCATCCACCTGATCCTGGCGACGCAGCGCCCGAGCGTCGACGTGATCACCGGTCTCATCAAGGCCAACATTCCCACGCGCATTGCGTTCTCGGTGGGCAGCAAGATCGACAGCCGCACCATTCTGGATCAGATGGGCGCCGAAACCCTGCTGGGCATGGGCGACATGCTCTACATGGCCAGCGGCACCGGCCTGCCGGTGCGTGTGCACGGCGCCTTCGTCAGCGACGACGAGGTGCACCGCGTCGTCAGCTACCTGAAGGAGCAGGGCGAGCCCGACTACATCGAAGGCGTGCTCGAAGGCGGCGAGGGCAGCGACGACGCCGGCCTGGGCCTGGACGGGGGCGACGCCGACGGCGAGAAGGATCCGATGTACGACCAGGCCGTCGAGGTGGTGCTCAAGGACCGCAAGGCCAGCATCTCCTATGTGCAGCGCAAGCTGCGCATCGGCTACAACCGCTCGGCCAACCTGCTGGAGCAGATGGAGCGCGCCGGCCTGGTCAGCGCGCTGACCTCCAGCGGCCAGCGTGAAGTATTGGTGCCCGCGCGCGAGGATTGACGGCGCCGCCGCCGGGTGCACACTGGCACACCTGAATTTCCCCACCTTTGGCGCATGCGCAAGGACGGACTCATGAAAAAACCCCTGGCAGCCCTGCTGCTGGCACTGGCCGGCGTGCCGCTGGCCTGGGCCGATGGCCTGCAGAGCCTGGCGCAGTTTTTGCAAAACGCGCGCAGCGGCAGCGCCGCGTTCACCCAGACCGTGACGGCGCCGCCGCGCGCGGGCGAGGTGGCGGCGCCCAAGGTGTCCAGCGGGCACTTTGCGTTCGAGCGCCCGGGGCGCTTCAGCTTTGTCTACGACAAGCCGTTTGCCCAGTCCATCATTGCCGACGGGCGCACGCTGTGGCTGTATGACGAAGACCTGAATCAGGTGACCGAGCGCGCCCAGGACCAGGCGCTGGGCGCTACCCCCGCGGCGCTGCTGGCCACTGCGCCCGACATGGCGGCGCTGCGTGCCGAGTTCACGCTGGACAACGCCCCCGACGCGGACGGCCTGCACTGGGTGCTGGCCACGCCCAAGGCGGCAGACGGCCAGATCCGCAACGTGCGCGTGGGCTTTGCCGGCCAGCAGTTGGCGGCGCTGGACATCGAGGACAGCTTCGGCCAGCACTCGCTGATTCGCTTCGAGGGCCTGCAGACCAACAACCCGCTGCCTGCCGCCACCTTCCGCTTCACGCCGCCGGCCGGCGCGGACGTGCTGCGCCAGTAGGCGCAGGTGATTGCCATGGCACTGCCACTCGATCCTTCGGGCATCACGCACAGCATCCAGCTGGCGGTGGCGCCGGTGTTTCTGCTCACCGCGGTGGCCGGCATGATGGGCGTGGTCGCCGGGCGGCTGGCGCGCATCATCGACCGCGGGCGCAAGGTGGAAGAGCGTGCGCTGGCCTGCCAGGAAGCGCAGGAGCTGCAGCTTGCGCTGCAGGAGCTGGCCTGGCTGCGCCGGCGCGGGCGCCTGGCCAATGTATGCATCGGCCTGCTGACGCTGTGCGCGCTGCTGATCGGACTGACCATCGTCGTGCTCTTCGTCGGCGAGACGCTGGACTGGGCCACCAGCCGCTGGGCCGCAAATGGGTTTCTCACCGGCGTGCTGGCCTTCATGCTGGCGCTGCTGAGTTTCTTCGTCGAAACCCTGATGGCCATGCGGGCGCTGGACTTTCACATGCCGCACGCGCGGCGCCGATCCTGACGCGGCTTCGCCCGCCTTCCCGGCTACGCCTCTTCTTTGCGGCAGCTGCCGCGTGCCGCTGAAGAGGCGTGCGCCCAAAGTCCACGCCTGCAATGTCTTTATTGCACCGGGAGTAGCCTGACTTCGTACCGTCTTGCACTGGCTGGATCGGGCCGTGCGTCGACAGACGGGTCTTGAAAGCGAAGGAGACGGCAATGTTGATGAAATCGCTGCACCTCGTGTCTTCGTTGTGCGCGCTGGGCCTTGCAATGGCGGCCGCGGCACCGGTTCAGGCACAGGACATCGTTCTCGGCGCATCGGTGCAACTCACCGGGCCGGTGGCCAACACCGGGCGCTATTACCGCGACGCCTACCAGATCGCGGTCGACAAGATCAACGCCGCCGGCGGCGTGACGGTTGCCGGCAAACAGCACAAGCTGGCGCTCAAGCTGTACGACAACCAGTCGGACGTGAACCTGTCGGTGCGCCAGTACACCCAGCTGGTCACGCAGGACAAGGTCAACTTCCTGCTCGGCGGCTTTGCCAGCAACTTCCAGCTGGCCGACTCGGTGGTGTCCGAGAAGTACAAGATCCCGATGGTGCAGGGCGGCGGCGCATCCAACGAGATTTTTGCGCGCGACTTCAAGTACATCTTCGGCACGCTGGCGCCGGCGAGCAATTACTTTGGCAGCACGGTCGAGATGATGAAGTCGCTCAAGGACGGGCCCAAGAATGTTGCGCTTCTGTACGCAGACGATTCGTTCGACGTCTCCACCGCCGAGGGCACGCGTCCGCTGCTCAAGGCCGCCGGCTTCAACCTGGTGATGGACGAGCGCTACAGCAGCAACACCAGCGACTTTTCCACGCTGCTGTCGCAGGTGAAGGCCAAGAACGCCGACGCGGTGCTGGTGGCGGGCCACGAGACCGAGATCCTGAACTTCGTGCGCAATGCCAAGAGCCTGGCCGTCGCGCCCAAGCTCTACTCCTTCACCGTGGGCGTGCCCAGCGAGGACTTTCGCAAGGCGCTGGGCAAGGACGCGGACTACGCCTTCGGCATGACCGCATGGCTGCCCGAGGCGACGCTGAAAGACCGCTGGTTCGGCGACGCGGCGCAGTTTGCCGCCGAGTACAAGGCCCGGTTCGGCTATGACCCGGACTACCACGCCGCCTCCGGTGCGGCCGACGTCGAGGCCGTGGCCATGGCGCTGGAGAAGGCCGGCAGCCTGGATCCGCAAAAAGTGCGCGACGCGCTGGCGGCGAGCAACTTCGACAGCCTGTACGGCCCGATCAAGTTTGGCGCCAACGGACAGATCGACCTGCCGCAGATCGTGATCCAGGTGCAGAACGGCAAGGTGGTCGAGGTCTACGGCGCCAAGGGCTTCTTGCATGAGGCGCATTACCCGATGCCCGCATGGAACGCGCGGTGATGCTGCGCGACTGTTGAACGCTCACGCCCACTGACCCGCAGAGAAAGGGGACGCCCGTGGAACTGCTGGCCCAGGTTCTCGTCAACGGCCTGCTGCTGGGCGGGCTCTACGCCGTGATGGCCCTGGGGCTCGCCCTGGTGTGGGGCGTGCTCAACATCGTCAACCTGGCGCATGGCTCATTCATCATGCTGGGAGCCTACTGCTCCTGGCATCTGTTTCACTACCTGCACGTCGACCCCTTTCTGGGCCTGCCGCTGACCGCGGCGGTGATGTTTGCGCTGGGCTATGCGGTGCAGCGCGGCATCCTGAACCTGATCGTGCGCGCGCCGATGTTCAACACGCTGCTGCTCACCTTCGGGCTTGACGTGGTGCTCACCTACCTGGCGCAGCTGGCGTTCTCGGCCGACTTTCGCGCGATCAACCCGGGCTACGCCGGCCACCAGTGGCACCTGGGGCCGCTGGTGCTGCCGGCGGTGCGCGTGGCGGCGTTTGGCGCGGCGCTGGTGCTCACCATCGGCATGTGGCTTTTCCTGCTGCACACGCGCCTGGGCCGGGCGATTCGCGCGACGGCGCAAAACCTGGTTGCGGCGCGCCTGTATGGCGTGGAGCCGCGCCACCTGTATGCAATGACGTTTGCCATTGGCGTTGCGCTGGCGGGTACGGCGGGCGGGCTGTACGGCACGGTCTCGCAGATCAACCCCTATATCGGTGCGTCGCTGACGCTCAAGTCCTTTGCGATCGCCATCATCGGCGGGCTGGACAACCCGCTGGGCGTGCTGGTCGGCGGGCTGCTGCTGGGCATCATCGAGTCGCTCACCATCCTCTACATCGGCCCCACCTTCGTCGACGTGGCGAGCTTTGGCATTCTGGTGCTGGTGCTGGTCGTGCGGCCCACGGGCCTGCTGGGGAGAACGGCATGAAGACCTGGCAGAAACTCGTCGTCGCGCTGGTCTTCGTGCTGCTGGCCGGCGTGCCCTGGTTCGGCTCGGACGTGCTGGTGCAGTTCGGCATCAACGCCCTGCTGCTGGCGGTGCTGGCGCAGGGCTGGAACGTCATCGGCGGCTACACCGGCTACCCCTCGTTCGGCAACTCGGTCTTCTATGGCCTGGGCAGCTATGGCGTGGCGATCGCCATGGTGCAGTGGCATCTGCCGTTTGCCGCCGGCATGGCGTTCGGCGTGCTGCTGGCCGTCGTCTTCGCGCTGGCGCTGGGCGTGCCGGTGCTGCGCCTGCGCGGGCATTACTTTGCCATTGCGACGCTGGCGCTGGCGGGCGTGATGGCGGCCATCGTCTCCAACATTCCGCTGGCCGGGCAGAACATCGGCCTGGTGCTGCCGCCGCTCAATGACGACCGGCTGTTCTACGGCCTGGCGCTGGGCCTGCTGGTGCTCTCCACGCTGGTGGTCTGGTGGCTCACCAAAAGCCGCTTCGGCTTCGGCCTGATCGCGATCCGCGAGAACGAGGATGGCGCCACCGTGATGGGCGTGAACACCACGCTGTACAAGGTGGCCGCGTTCACGATCTCGGGCGTGATGAGCGCGCTGGCCGGCGGCATCCACGCCTACTGGATCACCTTCCTCGACCCGGAGAGCGCCTTCGACATCAGCCTGAACGTCAAGATGATCATCATGGCCGTGTTTGGCGGCGCGGGCACGGTGTTCGGCCCGATCATCGGCGCGTTCTCGCTGGCGGCGGTCTCCGAATGGCTGTCCAGCGAGGTGACCAGCATTGCCAGCCTGTTCTTCGGCGCGGTGATCGTCGCCGCCGTGGTCTTCATGCCGCGCGGGCTGACGCACCTGGCCGCGCGCATCCGCCAGCGCGGCTGGCGCTACTTTGGCGACAACGTCAGGGAGAACCGGCTGTGAACGCCGCTGCCGCACCGCTGCTGGAGCTGCGCCACGTGACGCAGCGCTTCTCGGGCCTGGTGGCCGTCTCGGACGTCGGCTTCACGCTGGCACCGGGAGAAATCCTTGGTTTGATCGGCCCCAACGGCGCGGGCAAGACGACGCTGATCAACCTGATCAGCGGCACCATCCGCCCCATCGAGGGCGAGGTGCTGCTTGACGGCAAGAACATCACCCGCTTGCCGGCGTTTCGGCGTGCGCGGCTGGGCATTGGCCGCACCTTCCAGATCATGCAGCCGTTTCCGGGCCTGTCGGTGCTGGACAACGTGGCGATCGGCGCGCTGTTCGGCCACGGCGGCGGACAGTCGCAGCTGGGCAAGGCGCGCGAGCAGGCGCGCCAGAGCCTGGAATTCGTGGGTTTGGGCAAATTCGCTGACCAGCGCGCCGACGAGCTGGGCGGCCCCGGCAGAAAGCGCCTGGAGCTGGCCAAGGCGCTGGCGATGAAGCCGCGCCTGCTGCTGTGCGACGAGGTGATGGCGGGGCTCAACCACGTCGAGATCGAGGAAGTGATCGCCGTGATCCGCAAGGTGCGCGAGCAGGGCATCGGCATCCTGGTGATCGAGCATGTGATCAAGGCCATTCGCAGCCTGTCTGACCGCCTGCTGGTGCTGCACCACGGCCAGAAGATCGCCGACGGCACGCCCGGCGCGGTGCTGGCCGACCCCGCCGTGGTGCAGGCCTATCTTGGAAAGAAGCGCGCATGACCGCCGCCGCCACGCCCTTGCTGCAGGTTGGGCAGGTCAGCGCCGGCTACGGCCTGATGCCGGTGCTGCACGAACTGTCGATCGAGGTGCGCCAGGCCGAGATCGTCGCCCTCGTGGGCAGCAACGGCGCGGGCAAGACCACGCTGTTGCGCGTGCTCTCGCGCCTGCTGCCGTGTACCGGCAGCATCACGTTTGCCGGCCGCGACGTCACCGCCAGCACGCCCGACCAGGTCTTTGGCCAGGGCCTGGTGCAGGTGCCCGAGGGGCGCCAGCTGTTTGACCGCATGTCGGTGCAGGACAACCTGCTGATGGGGGCTTTTCGCAGGCAGAACAAGGCGCAGGTGCGGCGCGACCTGGAGCGCATGTACGCGCTCTTTCCGCGCCTGGGCGAGCGCCGCGCGCAGCTGGCCGGCAGCATGTCGGGCGGCGAGCAGCAGATGTGCGCAATGGCCCGCGCGCTGATGGCCGCTCCCCGCCTGATGATGATCGACGAGATGAGCCTGGGCCTGGCGCCGGTGATCGTGCAGCAGCTCGTCGGGGTGCTGTCCAACATCCGCGGGCAGGGCGTCACGGTGCTGCTGGTCGAGCAGGACGTGCAGGTCGCGCTGTCGGCGGCCGACCGCGCCTACGTCATCGAGAACGGCCGCGTCACGCTCTCGGGCAGCGCGCGCCAGCTGATCGACGACCCGGCGGTGCAGCAGGCGTATCTGGGGGTGTAGCTGGGGGTGTGGCTGGGCTCTATTGATGTGGAAATGGAATACCTCAGCGAGCGCACCCAGGGCGGGCGGCCAGCCCGGCCCGTGCCCCGCGGCCGCCCATGTCTGGACACCGTTTTCGTGCTGGCCGTGCGCAGCCAGCGGGAGGCGGGATGAGGGCAGCGCTGGAATAAGCTGCTACTCAACTCCCCAGTTGGGCAACGAAAAGCTCAGGGTCGAAAGCTGGCTTGCCCATGTCAGCGCCTCCCGCGCCAGCGAATGAGTCCGTAGCGCAGCAGAAACGCGCAGCCCAGCACCAGCGCAAACCACCCCACCAGGTACACCTGCGCCATGAGTTCACGCACGTCGGGCGAACGCGCCACGTAGGGGGCCAGCAGGATGATGGCGCCGATGAGGGCGCAGACGGTGCCCTTGAGCAGCAGCTCGGAATCCTGTTTGCTCTGAGGGGAAGAAGCCATGGGGGCGATTATCCCTGGTGCCTTCACTGCGTTTGACAAGTGCAGGTACAGCCCATGGCCATCCAGTGGTTCCCCGGTCATATGCACCTGACGCGCAAGGCGATTGCCGAGCGCATCAAGGACATCGACGTCGTGATCGAGCTGCTGGACGCGCGCCTTCCGGGCACCAGCGCCAACCCGCTGCTGGCCGAACTCACGGCGCCCGCCTGCCCCCAGCCTGACCTACCGCTGCAGCAGCTGCGCCACATGCGCGCGCAGACTGGGCAGCACCTCGTCGGCAAACCAGGGGTTGTGCTTGAACCAGCCGTTGTTGCGCGGGCTGGGGTGGGGCAGGGCTAGCGTGTGCGGGCCGGCGCCGTCCAGCGCCGCGCGCCAGCCGCGTACCGCTTCGGTCAGGTTGCGCGGTGCGTCGGGCAGGTGCCAGGCCAGCGCGTACTGGCCGATCACCAGCGTCAGCTCCAGCCGCGGCAGGCGCGCCAGCAGCGGCGCGCGCCAGGCGGGCGCGCATTCGGGGCGCGGCGGCAGGTCGCCCGATGTCCCCTTGCCGGGGTAGCAAAAGCCCATGGGCAGGATGGCGAACAGCTGCGGGTCGTAGAACTGCTCGCGGCTCACGTCCAGCCAGTCGCGCAGGCGCTCGCCGCTGGCGTCGTTGAACGGGATGCCGGTGTCGTGCACCTTGCGCCCCGGCGCCTGGCTGGCCAGCAGAATGCGCGCGCCGCGCGCTGCCTGCAGCACCGGGCGCGGGCCCAGCGGCAGGTGGGCGGCGCACATCTGGCAGGCGCGCACGCGGCGCAGCAGCGCGGGCAGGGATTCACGGCGTTCGGTGGGCATGCAGCCATCATAAAAAGGAGTGGATTGGCCTGGAGCGATCGTGGCCAAGGGCTACGATTGCCACCATGTCCACAACCACGTCCGCAAGCAACCCACTCCACCAGCCGCTGGCCGAGCGCCTGCGTCCGCGCCAGCTGTCCGAGGTGATCGGCCAGCAGCATGTGCTGGGGCCGGGCAAGCCGCTGCGCCTGGCGTTCGAGTCGGGGCGCCCGCACTCGTGCATCTTCTGGGGCCCGCCCGGCGTGGGCAAGACGACGATTGCGCGCCTGATGGCGCAGGCGTTCGACGCGCAGTTCATCGCGATCAGCGCGGTGCTGGGCGGCGTCAAGGACATTCGCGATGCGGTGCAGCAGGCCGAGAGCGCACGCGACGGCCTGATGCAGCAGCGCACCATCGTCTTCGTCGACGAGGTGCACCGTTTCAACAAGAGCCAGCAGGACGCGTTCCTGCCGCACGTCGAAAGCGGGCTGTTCACCTTCGTCGGTGCGACGACGGAAAACCCCTCGTTCGAGGTCAACTCGGCGCTGCTGTCGCGCGCCACGGTGTACGTGCTGGAGCCGCTGTCGCCGCCGGAGCTGGGCCAGATCGTCGCCAAGGCGCAGGCACTGGGCGCGCTGCCCGAGATCGAGGACGCAGCGCTGCAGCGCCTGATTGCCTACGCCGACGGCGACGCGCGCCGCCTGCTCAACACGCTGGAGACGCTGGCGGTCACCGCCGCGCAGGCCAAGGTGGCGCGCATCGAGGATGAATGGCTGGTGTCGGTGCTGGGACAGCAGATGCGCCGCTATGACAAGGGCGGCGAGCAGTTCTACGACACCATCAGCGCGCTGCACAAGTCGGTGCGCGGCTCCGACCCCGACGCCGCGCTGTACTGGCTGGTGCGCATGCTCGATGGCGGCGCCGACCCGCGCTATCTGGCGCGGCGCATCGTGCGCATGGCCTGGGAGGACATCGGCCTGGCCGACCCGCGGGCGCTCACGATCGTGCAGGACGCGGCGCAGACCTACGAGCGCCTGGGCAGTCCCGAAGGCGAGCTTGCGCTGGCGCAGGCCGTGCTGTACCTGGCGGCCGCGCCCAAGAGCAATGCCGGCTACACGGCCTACAAGAAGGCGCGCGCCTTCGTCTCCCAGGACGGCACGCGGCCCGTGCCGCTGCACCTGAGGAATGCACCGACCAAGCTGATGAAGCAGCTGGACTACGGGCGCGACTACCGCTACGCGCACGACGAGGAGGGTGGTTTCGCCGCGGGCGAGAGCTACTTTCCCGAGGGCATCGAGCCGCCGGTGTTCTACGAGCCGGTGCCGCGCGGGTTGGAGATCCAGATCGGCCAGAAGCTCGCCCAGCTGCGCGAGCGCAATGCGCAGGCGCTGCCGCGAGGGCCGGGCGATGGGCCGGGTGGCAAGCCGCAGCCTTGATGGGTGTGCTGGCCGGCCGTCAGTCAGCCGGCTGCAGCGCAGCCTCGAAGTCGGCCGCCAGCGCCGGCACGCAGCACAGTGTGAGCGACAGCGTGGCGCGCTCCCCCTCGCCCAGTGCAATCGGCGGCAGCAGCCGGCCGCTGGCAGCGTCGTAGTGCAGGGGCTGCAGCGGCTGGTTCGCGCGCTCGCACTGCAGGTCGACGTCCCACAGCCCGCCGTCATCCAGCGGCGCGCAGCCGCCGGGAAACTGCCGGTGCGCCCAGGCCAGCACGGCGCAGATTTCGGCCTGCAGCGGCGCCAGGTGGGCGACATCTACGCAGGCCAGCGCGTCCCAGGTCTGGTTGCCGGCGTCGTCCTCGGCGGCGTCAAAATCAAGGTAGTGCAACACGATGGAAGGGTTGGGCAATGGATGGAGACACGATGGGCGCCGTGCAGCTGCGGGGCGTATCGCTCGGCTTTGGCGGCGTGGTGCTGCTGCGCGACTGGAGTGCCGATTTTCCCCCTGGCCTGACGCTGCTGGTGGGCGACGACGGTGCGGGCAAGACCAGCGTGCTGCGCCTGCTGGCCGGCCAGCTTGCGCCGCAGGCGGGCAGCGTGCGCTGGCAGGGCGCGGAGATGGCCCAGGCGCCTGCGGCACTGCGAGCCCAGGTGTTCTGGCGTGATACGCGCGAGGACTGGCCCGAGATCACGCCGCTGCAGTGGGGTGCGCAGTGCGCAGGCCAGCACGCCGGCTGGAGCGAGCCGCAGTGGCAGGCCCATCTGCAGGGCTTTGGGCTGGTGGAGCACCAGGACAAGGAGATGTTTCGCCTGTCCACCGGCAGCCGGCGCAAGGCGCTGCTGGCCGCGGCGCTGGCCAGCGGCGCGGCGCTGACGCTGATCGACGAGCCGCAGGCGGCGCTGGACAAGGCGTCGGTGCGCTACCTGGCGCAGGCGCTGGCCGCCTCGGCGCAGCTGCAGTCCCAGCGCATCGTCGTCGTGGCGCACTATGACCAGTGGACGGGCGTACCCTGGGGGCAGCAGCTGGTGCTGCCTGGTGCCGAATAGGGGAACTGTTTTGGTGGCGGTCCAAGCTTTCCGTGCGCTCCGTCCTGCGGACGAAAAAAATGGCCCCGGACTTTGATCCGGAGCCAATATCCTGCCCTTTCAGCGAGGGAGGCGCCGTCACCGGACTCCGGCTTTTGCCGGAGTGACGGGCAATGCCGATCAGTTAAGCCAGGGCGAGGCTGAATTGGTCTAAAAGGGAGCGTGTTAACCACGTTCCCTTTTTTGCTTTGAGCCTGCTGCAGATCACCCTGAACGAGACGTTGGAGGCACTGCCCGCCAACGGGATAGCCGAGTTGAGCGCGCTGTTGGATCCGGCCT
>NZ_BAABBP010000028.1:0-49512 GCF_039538025.1 Comamonas faecalis | reverse complement strand
AAAGCGCGTCTTCGCACCCATGGCGGCGTTGCAAATCCTCGCGATAGCTACGGCTATCGCTGCGGTTTGCGCCTTGCCCTGGGCACGAATCCATCGCTTTCATTGTGTTCCTCTACTTCCAGGTTGCCGTACTAGGGGCGGCAGCCTTTGATCATGCATGAAAAAACCCCGGCGCGCGGCCGGGGTCGATCCAGGATGTGCGTGCCGCGTTCAGCGCACCGGGCCGCGGTCGGAGATGACCTTGGGCGTGATGAAGACCAGCATCTCGCGCTTGTCGGACTGGCGCGTGCGGCTCTTGAACAGGTTACCCATGACCGGCACGTCGCCCAGCACCGGGATCTTGTTGACCTGGTTGGTCTCCTCCAGCTCGAAGATGCCGCCGATCACGACGGTGCCGCCGTTCTCCACCAGCACCTGGGTCTGGATGTGCTTGGTGTCGATGGCCACGCCCTGCTCGGTGGTCTCGCCGCGGCTGTCCTTGTTGACGTCCAGGTCCAGGATGATGTTGCCCTCGGGCGTGATCTGCGGCGTCACCTCCAGCTTGAGCACCGCTTTCTTGAACGAGATCGTCGTCGCGCCGTTGGGCGCGGTCACCGTGTACGGGTATTCAGTGCCCTGCTCGATCAGCGCCTTGGTCTGGTCGGCGGTGATCAATCGCGGGCTGGAGACGATCTTGCCCTGGCCATCGGCCTCCATGGCCGACAGCTCCAGCGACAGGAAGCGCGACATCGAGGTGTTGAAGATCGACAGCGCGAACTGCCCGACGCTGGCGGAGTTCGAAAGGCCGGCAGGCAGGTTCACGAAATTGCCGCTGGGGAATTTCACCGTCGAGCCCGAACTGGTGTCCGGCAGGAACTGGGACGAGGTCAACGACTTGTTGCTGCCGACGGCAGCACCCCCCAGGCGCACGCCCAGCGAACGCCCGAAAGTGTCGCGCGCCTCGACGATGCGCGCCTCGATCATCACCTGGCGCACCGGCACGTCCAGCGTCAACAGCAGCTGGCGCACCTCTTCGAGCTTGGACGCGGTGTCGGTCACGAACAGCTGGTTGGTGCGCGGCTCGGCCAGGGCGCTGCCGCGCTCGGACAGGAAGCGGTTGTTGCGACTGCTGCCGCTGCCCGAGCCGGAACCGCTGGAATCGGCCGTCAGCTGGCTAACCATGTCGCTGGCCTTGGCGTAGTTGAGCTGAAAGCCCTGGGTGCGCAGCGGCTCGAGCTTCTCGATGGCGCGCGCGGCCTCGTAGTCCTTGCGCGTGCGCTCGTCGATCTCGTCCTTGGGCGCGATCCACAGCACCGAGCCGCTCTTGCGCATGCCCAGGCCCTTGGCGTCCATGATGATCTGCAGCGCCTGGTCCCAAGGCACGTCTTTGAGGCGCAGCGTCAGCGCGCCGGTGACGGTGTCGGAGGTGACGATGTTGAAGTTGGTGAAGTCGGCGATCACCTGCAGGAGCGAGCGCACCTCGATGTTCTGGAAGTTCAGCGAGAGCTTCTCGCCGGTGTAGCTCGGCCCCTGCGTGAGCTTGGACAGGTCGACCTTCTTGGGCCTCACCTCGACGACGAACTGGCTGTCGCTCTGGTAGGCGCTGTGCTCCCAGTCGCCGACGGCGTCGATCGTCAGGCGCACGCGCTCGCCCTGCTGGGTGGCGGCGATGGTCTGCACCGGCGTGCCGAAGTCCGACACGTCCAGGCGCCGACGCAGCCCCTCGGGCAGCGACGAGCGCATGAATTCGACGACCAGGCCCTTGCCCTGCTGCTGCAGATCGACGCCCACCTGATTGCTGCCCAGGCCGATGATGACGCGGCCCGCGCCGTCGGTGCCGCGGCGGAAGTCCAGGTCTCTGAGCGCCTGCACGTCGCTGTTGTGGCTCTCGGCAAACGTGGGCTGCGTGGCGCTGGGCACGACGGCGCCGCCGGCGACCGGGTCGAGCACCACGACCACGCTCTTGCCGTGCACCTCGGCGCGGTAGGTCGTCGCCTGCTTGAGGTTGAGCACCACGCGCGTGCGCTCGCCGGCCTGCACGATGTTGGCCGACTTGAGGTTGCCCTGGTTGATCTGCACCAGCGACTGGCCGGTGGCGTTGCCCACACCGGGGAAGTCCAGCGCAATGCGCGCCGGGCTTTGCACCACGAAGCCCGCTGGCACTGCCTCGGGTTCTTGCGACATGTCGATGCGCAAGACCTCCGAGCCTCCCTGCACGAAGCCGGCGACCGTCTCGATCGAGCCGGCGGCCTGCGCCGCGGTGCTGGCCAATGCGACAAGGAGCGCCGTGCCCATTCCCCGCAGCCACTGGCGTATGCGCGCTGTTCCTTGAATCATGGTTTCACCTCTTTCCCTGTTCCTGCAATTCCAGCGTCGTCATGCGCTCGATCCAGTCTCCCGCGGGGTCTTGCACGATTTCACGCAGCTGGATGCCGATTTCTGTAATGGCAACGATTTTTCCGTAGTTCTGCCCCAGGTGGTTGCCCACGCGCACCTGGTACAAAAGCTTGTCCACGGTGACCAGCGCCGTGGGCACGCCCTCCTTGTCCATGCTGCCCACCATCTTGATGGCGTCCAGCGGATAGGCCTCCAGCGGCTCCTTGCGCCGCGACAGCTCGGGTGTGATCAGCGAGGCATTGGCCGAGGGCTGCGCCGACTCGCGGCGCAGCGCCTGGGTCAGCTTCATCGGGTCGAACGGATCGGAGCCGCTGCCCGCCACGTAGTCCTGCGGATGGAACTCCTTGGGCTCGCTCAGCGGCTTGATCTGGGGTTTGGTCGTCGCGCGCAGCTGCTTCATCCATTGGCGCAAATCGTCCTGGTCGCCGGGAACGCAGGCAGCCAGCAGCGTGCAGGCGCCCAGCAATGCGGCCACGCGGGCCAGGGTGGGCCATCGTCGCGTCATTTCTTCTTGCCCTTCTTGTTCTTGGCGGCTGCCGCGTCGCGCTGCGCCTGGATCTCGTCGGGGTCGAGGTAGCGGAAGGTGCGCGCCGTCGCCTCCAGCTTGAGTGCGCCGCCCGCGGCGTCCTTGCCCGCCGGTGCGATCGACAGGTTGTTGAGCGTGACGATGCGCGACAGGTGCGCCACGTCGGCGGCGAAAGCGCCCATGTCGTGGTACTTGCCGGCGACGCGGATCGCAATGGGCAGCTCGGCGTAATAGTCGCGCGTGACGGTCTGGCCCGGGCGGAACAGCTCGAACTGCAGGCTGCGCCCCAGACCCGCCTGGTTGATGTCGGACAGCAGCGCCGACATCTCCGACTTGCTCGGCAGCTGCTTCTCCAGTTGCGCGACGTACTGCTGCACCTGCTCGCGCTGCTTCTTCAGCGCCTCCAGCCCCACGGCTTTGACCAGCTTCTTCTGGTAGTCGTCGCGCAGCGTCTGCTCGGTGCGCTGCGCCGTCTCCAGCTCGTCCTGGTAGTCGCTGAGCCAGACGAACCACAGCGCCACGGCCACGACGACGGCGATGAACAGGCACAGCAGCACGCGCGGCACCACCGGCCACAGCGAGGGATCCTTGGGATCGAGATCCTGGAACTGGCGCTGCAACTGCTGCCACTGCTGGCCCAGGTCGACGCGTGGCGCCGATCGTGCGGTCTTTCGGGTTGCCATGCTTTACTTTTCCTTGCCCTGTTTGGCCGCCGCTTCCATGGCCTTGTTCGCCTCGCTGCTGCGCACCAGGCGAAAGCGCAGATTGAACTGCGCCACGCGCCGCTGATCCTTGGGCGACAGTGCGACGTTGGCCGCGACGATCTCCACCAGCTCGGGCTTGGAGAACCAGGGCGTGTTGTCGGTCAGGTTGCGCAGCAGCTCCGACACCCGCTCGTTGGACTGTGCCCGCCCTTGCAGCGTAATGACCTGGTCGACCTGCTTGAGGCTGGTGAGAAAGACGCCGTCGGGCAGCTGGCGCACCAGTTCGTTGAGCAGGTGCACCGGCAGGTTGCGGTCGGCCTGCAGATCCTCCACGGCCTGTTGGCGCGCGCGCAGCGCGGTGATTTCCTGCTCCAGATTGGCAATCTCCTTGATCTGGCCGTCCAACACCTTGATTTCGCTGCGCAGGTACTGGTTGCGATCCTGCTGGTTGTCGATCATCAGCTGGAACCACCAGTAGATCAGCCCGGCGATCAGGAGGCCGGCCAGCGCCGAGCCCACCATGGTGAACTGAAAGCGCTCGCGGCGGCGCTTGCGCGCGACCTCGCGGTGGGGCAGCAGGTTGATGCGTATCACTGGTCAAACCTCCGCAGCGCCAGCCCGCACGCCGTCAGGTAGGACGGCGCTTCGCGCGCCAGCTGGCTCTGGCGCACCGAAGCGCCCATCTGCATGTCCTGGAACGGATTGGCCACGGTGCAGGCAAAGCCCGTGCCCTGGGCCACGGCCTGGGTCACGCCAGAGAGCGCCGCCGAGCCGCCGGCCAGCAGGATGTGGTCGACCTTGTTGAACGGCGTGCTGGTGAAGAAGAACTGCAGCGCGCGCCCGACCTCCTGCGCCAGGCTGTCGACGAAGGGCTTGAGCACGGTGTCGGCAAAGTCGTCAGGCAGGTTGGCGCTGCGCTTCTTGGCCTCGGCCTCGTCATACGAAAAGCCGTACTGGCGCACGATCTGCTGCGTCAGCTGCGCGCCGCCAAAGGCCTGGTCGCGCTCGTACAGCACCTCGGCGCCGCGGATGATCTGCATGCTGGTGGTCATCGCGCCGATCTCGAACAGCGCGACGACCGCGCCGTCCTTGAGCCCCGGCAGGCCGTCGATCAGGCGCTGCGCCGCCAGGTGCGAGGCATGGGGCTCGATGTCGACGATCACGGGCTTGAGGCCCGCGGCCTCGGCCAGGCCCTGGCGATCCTGCACCTTCTCCTTGCGCGAGGCGGCAATCAGGACGTCGACCTCGCCCGGCATGTTCTTGTTGGGGCCGATGGTGCAGAAATCCAGACTCACTTCTTCAAGCGCGAACGGGATGTATTGGCCGGCCTCGGACTCGACCTGCACTTCCATTTCCTGTTCGCTGAGGTTGGCGGGCAGCGTCACACGCTTGGTGATCACCGCCGACGACGGCAGCGCCAGCGCGACGTTCTTGGTACGGGTGCCGCTTTTCTTGACGAGCTTGCGCAGCGCATCGGCCACCTCGTCGAACTTCTCGATGTTTCCATCGGTGATCCAGCCGCGCTCGAGCAACTCGATCGCGCAGCGCTCCAGGATCCACCCCCCTGATTTGTCGCGTTCGAGCTCGACCAGCTTGACGCTGGAGGAGCTGATGTCGATCCCGAGCATCGGGGCCGACGGGCGACTGAACAACGACCCGATGGTACTCAAGCGACCTCCCACAGTCTTTTTCTGACAAACGCAACAAAACCTAACACTTCGCATTGATCCTAGCAGTAAGGGCCATTGACATCAAAGCGATTTATCCCTCAAGCGGAGCGCCCGCGTTGTCAAAATCCGACGAACGGCCGGGCCGCCGCGAGCGACGCAAACATCGCGACACCATTGAGAAACAGGCGCAACAAGGTGACTTTGGGTGCATTTCTATAATGTTCAGCTCCCCAACCCGGGCTGACCTATGCCTTCTGCTTCTTCTTCCGACCAAGCCACTCCCGACAAATCCAAGTCCAAAAAAACCGCGCCGCGCAAACCCGCTTCGGGCATGCGCTGGCTGGTGCGCGGACTGGCGGGCCTGGTCGCGCTGATCGCCGCGGCCGGCGTGGCCGGCGTCATCGCCGTGGCGCTGGGCTTGGCCGTGGCCTATCCCAACCTGCCCGACATCTCCGAGCTGGCCGATTACAGGCCCAAGCTGCCGCTGCGCGTGTATTCGGCCGACGGCATGCTGATCGGCGAGTACGGCCAGGAGCGGCGCAACCTGACGCCGATCGACGACATTCCGCCGGTGATGACCAACGCGGTGCTGGCCATCGAGGACTCGCGCTTCTTCCAGCACAACGGCGTGGACTACCGCGGCATGCTGCGCGCAGTGCTGGCCAACCTGGGGCGCATCAAGAGCCAGGGCGCATCGACCATCACGATGCAGGTGGCGCGCAACGTCTACCTGTCGACCGAGAAGACCTTCACCCGCAAGATCTACGAGATCCTGCTGACCTTCAAGCTCGAGCACCTGTTGACCAAGAACCAGATCCTCGAGATCTACATGAACCAGATCTACCTGGGCAACCGCGCCTACGGCTTTGCCGCGGCCTCGGAGATCTATTTCGGCAAGCCGCTGCAGTCGATCAGCGTGGCCGAGGCGGCCATGCTGGCGGGCCTGCCCAAGGCGCCCTCCTCGTACAACCCGGTCAAGAACCCCAAGCGCGCGCGCATCCGCCAGCTCTACATCATCGAGCGCATGCAGGAGAACGGCTACATCACCGCCGAGCAGGCGCAGGAGGCCAGGACCGAGCCGCTGAAGCTGCGCTCGCCGTCCAACGACGCGCGTACCCACGCCGAGTACGTAGCCGAGATGGCGCGCCAGCTGGTCTATGCCCAGTACGGCGAGGAGACCTACACCCGCGGCCTGAACGTCTACACCACGCTCGACGCCGGCCAGCAAGAGGTGGCCTACGAGGCGCTGCGCCGCGGCATCATGAATTACGAGTACCGCCAGCGCTACCGCGGCCCCGAGCAATTCATCGACCTGCCCGCGGGTGCCAGCGCCGAGGAGCTCGATGCGCTGATCGACGATGTCCTGGCCAACCACCCCGACAACGGCGACGTGCTCGCCGCCGTCGTGCTCGAAGCCAGCCCCAGGAAAATCGTCGCCATGCGCGGCGACGGCGAACCGCTGGAGATCACCGGCGCGGGCTTGAAGCCAGCCGAATCGGGCCTGAGCGACAAGGCGGCGCCCAACATCCGCGTGCGCCGCGGCGCGGTCATCCGCATCCTCAAGGCGCCCGGCCCCAAGGGCGCGTGGCAGATCACCCAGCTGCCCGAGGTCGAGGGCGCCTTCGTCGCCATCGACCCGCGCACCGGCGCGATCCAGGCGCTGGTCGGCGGCTTCGACTTCAACAAGAACAAGTTCAACCACGTCACCCAGGCCTGGCGCCAGCCGGGCTCGGCGTTCAAGCCCTTCATCTACTCGGCAGCGCTGGAGAAAGGTTTCACCCCCGCCACCGTCGTCAACGACGCTCCGCTGTTCTTCAGCGCCGGCGCCACCGGCAGCCAGCCCTGGGAGCCCAAGAACTACGACGGCAAGTACGACGGCCCGATGACGCTGCGCACCGCGCTGGCGCGCTCCAAGAACGTGGTGTCGGTGCGCGTGCTGCAGGCCATCGGCCCCAAGACGGCGCAGGACTGGGTCACGCGCTTTGGCTTCGACGCCGACAAACACCCGGCCTACCTGCCGATGGCGCTGGGCGCGGGCTCGGTCACGCCGCTGCAGCTGGTGACCGGCTTTGCGGTGTTCGCCAACGGCGGCCTGCGCGTCAACCCCTACCTGATTACCCGCGTGACCGACCACAAGGGCGAGGTGCTGTCGCACTTCCAGCCGCCGACGCCGGCCGACCTGCCGCGCGCCATCGACGCGCGCAACGCCTTCGTCATGGACAGCCTGCTGCAGGAGGTGGCCCGCTCGGGCACCGCAGCGCGCGCGCAGGCCACGCTCAAACGCCCCGATCTGTACGGCAAGACCGGCACCACCAACGACGCGATGGACGCCTGGTTCGCCGGCTTTCAGCCCACGCTGGCCGCGGTCACCTGGATTGGCTACGACACGCCGCGCAACCTGGGCCGGCGCGAGACCGGCGGTGGCCTGAGCCTGCCGGTGTGGATCGACTTCATGCGCTACGCACTCAAGGACGTTCCGGTCACCGAGCCGGTCGTGCCAGCGGGCGTGGTCAATGTCAGCGGCGAGTGGTATTACGACGAATACGCGCGCAACACCGGCGTGGCCAGCCTGGGCATGGAAGACGCCATGGCGGCCAGCGACGGCGGCACGTCCGCGCCCAGCGACTCCGAGCGCAGCCAGATCCTGGATCTGTTCAAGCGCTGACGGGCGCCGGCCGCGCCGCGCGGGCACCACACCACTACAATTTGCGCCCATGCTCAAAGCCCGCCATCTCCTGGGGCTGGCCGCCGCCGCAGCCCTGACGGGCTGCGGGCAAAGCGGCCCGCTGTACCTGCCCGACAGCCCCGCCGCAGCGCAGCGCGCCACCCTGCCGCAAACCCTCAACCCGGCATCGGCGGCGCTCGCCGCCACGCCCCAGACCGCTCCCCGCGCGGAGCCAGCGACCGAACAATGACCATGAGCACCCGCCCGCTGCCCGGACACCCCCAACTGCACTACCGCGCAAACGACTTGTACCTGGAGGGCGCGCGCCTATCCGACCTGGCACAGCGCTTTGGCACGCCGCTGTACGTCTACTCGCAGGCCGCGATGCAGCAGGCGCTGGCGGCCTACCAGCGCGGCCTGCAAGGCCGGCGCTCGCAGATCTGCTACGCAGTCAAGGCCAACTCGTCGCTGGCCATCCTGCAAGGCTTTGCGCGCCAAGGCTGCGGCTTCGACATCGTCTCGGGCGGTGAGCTGCAGCGCGTGCTGGCCGCCGGCGGTGACCCAGCCAAGATCATTTTTTCCGGCGTCGGCAAGACCCGCGCCGAGATGCACCAGGCACTGGCCGCGGGTATCGGCTGCTTCAACGTCGAGAGCGAGGCCGAGCTGGAAGTGCTCAATACGGTCGCGCTGGAACTGGGCACGCGCGCGCCGATCAGCATCCGCGTCAACCCGAACGTCGACGCCAAGACCCACCCCTATATCTCGACCGGCCTCAAGGGCAACAAGTTCGGCATTGCGCACGAGCGCACGCTGGACACCTACCGCCGCGCCGCGCAGCTGCCGGGCCTGAAGATCATCGGCATCGACTGCCACATCGGATCGCAGATCACCGAGGCCGCGCCCTACCTGGACGCGCTCGACCGCGTGCTCGACCTGGTCGACGCCATCCAGGCAGCGGGCATTGCGATCGACCACATCGACCTGGGCGGCGGCCTGGGCATCATGTACGACGACGAGACGCCGCCCGCGGCCGACGCGCTGTGGCAGGCGCTGCTGACAAGGCTGGACGCACGCGGCCACGGCCAGCGCAAGATACTGATCGAGCCGGGCCGCTCGCTGGTGGGCAACGCCGGCGTGTGCCTGACCGAGGTGCTCTACCTCAAGCCCGGCGAGCAGAAGAACTTCTGCATCGTTGACGCCGCGATGAACGACCTGCCGCGCCCGATGATGTACGAGGCCTACCACGCCATCGTGCCGCTGCACGCCGGCAGCAGCGCGCAGCAGCAGACCTGGGACATCGTCGGCCCGGTCTGCGAGAGCGGCGACTGGATAGGCCGCGACCGTACGCTTGCGGTGACGCCCGGCGACCTGCTGGCCGTGCTGTCGGCCGGCGCCTACTGCAGCGCCATGGGCAGCACCTACAACACGCGGGCGCGCCCGGCAGAGGTGCTGGTCGACGGCGACCAGGCCCACCTGATCCGCGAGCGCGAGGACATTGCCGACATCTACCGCTGCGAGCGCCTGCTGCCCTGAGCCTATTCAGCGCCGGCGCACCCACGGCAGCAGCCGCGCCAGAAGCAGCGCGGCGACCACCGCGCCATAGACCTGCACCTCGGCCCAGTCGCGCTTGCCCGCGCGCATCCAGAAGAAATGCAGCAGTGCCAGCAGCACCGCCAGGTACACGCAGCGGTGCAGCCGCCGCCAGCGTCGCGCGCCCAGCCGGCGCACCGCCGCGGCAGGCGAGGTAGCCGCCAGCGCCAGCAGCAGCACGAACGTGGCCACGCCCACGAGGATGAACGGACGCTGCACCACGTCGTGCGCCATTGCTGCAGCATCGAGTCCCTGGTCCAGCCAGGCCCAGCACAGCAGGTGCAGCACCGCATAGAAGAAGGCGAACAGGCCCAGCAGGCGTCGAAAGCGCGCCAGCGCCGGCCAACCCAACAGCAGCCGCACCGGCGTCACGGCCAGCGCCACGCACAGCAGGCGCAGCGTCCAGTCGCCGCTGCGGCGTAGCAGCGCCTCGGCCGGGTTGGCGCCCAGGCCGCCGGTTGCCGCGCCCCAGACCAGCCCGGCCAGCGGCAGCAGGCACAGCAGCCACACCAGCGGCTTGGCCAGGCGGTGGCGCAGCACCGCGTCGCACCGCGATGCGGCGGCCACCGGCCGCCGGCGCCCAGTCTCAGTAGTTGGCACGCAAGTCCATGCCGGCGTACAGCGCCGCCACCTGCTCCCCATAGCCGTTGAAGGGCAGCGTCTTGCGCTTGCGGGCAAACAGGCCGTCCTCGCCGATGCGCCGCTCGGTCGCCTGGCTCCAGCGCGGGTGGTCGACGTCGGGGTTCACGTTGGCGTAGAAGCCATATTCGCGCGCCGCGGCCTTGTTCCAGGTCGTCGCCGGCATCTGCTCGGTCAGCCGGATACGCACCAGGCTCTTGGCGCTCTTGAAGCCGTACTTCCATGGCACGACCAGCCGCAGCGGCGCGCCGTTCTGCCGTGGCAGAACCTGGCCGTACATGCCGAAGGTCAGCAGCGCCAGCGGGTGGCGCGCCTCATCCAGGCGCAGGCCTTCGGTGTAGGGCCAGTCGAGCATGCGCGAGCCCACGTAGGGCATTTGCGCCTTGTCGGCCAGCGTCGTGAATTCCACGTAGCGCGCGCTGCCCAGCGGCTGAACATGGTCGAGCAGCCGCGCCAGCGAATACCCCACCCACGGAATGACCATGGACCAGCCCTCGACGCAGCGCAGGCGGTAGATGCGCTCCTCCATCGGAGCGAGGCGCAGCAGGTCGTCGATATCGACGCGCATCGGTCGCTGCACCAGGCCGTCGACGACCACGGTCCAGGGTCGGGTCTTGAGCGTGGCCGCGTTGCGCCGGGGGTCGGCCTTGTCGGTGCCGAATTCGTAGAAGTTGTTGTAACCGGTGGCGTCCTGCCAGTCGGTCGGTTTTTCCAGCGTGACCGCGCCAGCGATCCGAGAACGCTCGCCGACGAGGGCTGTCGCCGCATCGGCGGGCGCAGGCGCCGCGGCACCGGCATGTGCGAACCAGGCGAGGCCTGCCGCAGCGCCAGCCGTCAGCAGGCGGCGCCGGGAATAAACGGATTGGGGGGTGATTTCACTGGGCCGGGGCTGGGCCGCAGTGGCAGAGAGGATGGGCATGGCGGCCTCGCGAAACACGGAACGGACAGATCAGCAGTCTGCACCAAACCACGCGATGCCGCCGGGCGCTCACGTCACAACGTTCCGTAGCTGTGCAGGCCGCTCAAGAACATGTTGACGCCCAGGAAGGCAAACGTGGTGACCACCAGGCCCACCAGAGCCCACCAGGCCGACACCGTGCCACGCAGGCCCTTCATCATGCGCATGTGCAACCAGGCGGCGTAGTTCAGCCAGACGATCAGCGCCCAGGTCTCCTTCGGATCCCAGCTCCAGTAGCCGCCCCAGGCCTCGGCGGCCCACAGCGCGCCGAGCACGGTGGCGATCGTGAAGAAGGCAAAGCCGACGGCGATCGCCTTGTACATCACGTCGTCGAGCACTTCCAGCTCCGGCAGACGCATCGCGATGCGCCGGCGGCCAAACAAAATACTGCCGACGATCAGCGCCGAGACGCCGAAATACACCATCCAGTAGGCGCTGCCGCCCTGCACGCCCTGGCTGCGAAACACCAGCGGCTCGAAGCACAGCACCACGCCCAGCAGCCACAGCGGCGCCAGCTTGAACCAGCGCGTCTCGCTGGCCTGCTGCTTGATCAGGTAGGCAAACGCGACCATCGACGCCAGCGCGAACGTGCCGTAGCCGATGAAATTGGCCGGCACGTGCAGCTTCATCCACCAGCTTTGCAGCGCTGGCACCAGCGGCTGGATCTCGTGCGCCTCGCGCACCACCGTGTACCACAGCAGAAAACCGACGGCGGCGCTGACCACCAGCATCACGAAGGCGCCCAGCGCGCGCGTGCCGTAGCGCTGCTCGTAGTACAGGTAGAACACCGCGGTGATCCAGCTGAACATGATGAACACCTCGTACAGGTTGCTCACCGGAATGTGGCCAACGTCGGGCGAGATCAAATAGCTCTCGTACCAGCGCACCATGGTGCCGATCAGCGCCATAGCCACGCCCGCCCAGACGATGCCCGAGCCCAGGCGCATCATGGTCTCGCCCTGGTTGTCGGAGAACATGCCGATCCAGTAGAACGCGGTGGCCATGAAGAACAGCATGCTCATCCACAGAATGGCCGACTGGCTCGACAGGAAGAACTTGAGCCAGAACACCTGCTCGGAACGCGCAAGATCTCCCGCGCCGCCCTGCTGGTACAGCGCCAGCGCCAGCAGCGAGGCCCCCGCCACGACCAGCATCAGCGTGCGCAGCGGCCGCCAGAACCAGCCCAGCCAGATGGCGCCGGGAATGGCGGCCAGCAGAATGCCTTTCTCATAGACGTCCATGTAGGCGCCGTAGCGCTGCAGCGCGTACAGACCGCCGCCGGCGACCAGCAGCGCGAACAGCCAGTCCATCGGGCTGCGCCGGGAAAAATAGCCGTCGCTCAGCGTCAGCGTCGTCGTGGCCGTATTCATTGCGTGCCTCCATCGGGTGATGAACCAAAAAATGCGTCGCGCAGCTGCGCGAATTCGCGGCCGGCATCCAGGGTCTTGCGGTTGCTGGACAGCGCCATCGTCGCCCGGGCGCCGCCGTCCTGCGGCGCCAGCCACACCCAGACGCGGCGCTGGCGCACGTAGAGCATGGCGAACACGCCGACGATCAGGAAGAAGCAACCCAGGTACACGACCAGCTTGCCCGGTGCGCGCGCCACCTGAAAGACGCTGGCCTGTATCTGGTTGAAGTCCTGCAGCGTGAACACCGCCGGCGCCGGATAGAACTGCGCATCGCTGAGCGCCAGCACCGCCTGGGTCATGAAGGACAGCGTCTGCGCGTCGGACGGCAGCGGCGCCAGGCCGGCCTGCTCGCGCGTCATCTGCGCCAGTTCGAACAGGCTGCCATTCAAGATGCGGATCAGCACCTCGCCGGCGCGCTCGCGCTCGGCTTCGGGCACGTTGGCCTCGATGAAGTCGGAGATCGCCTTGAGCCCGCCCTCGGGCCGGCCGTCGCTGGATACGCCGCCGGCGAACAGCACCAGCGCCCTTTGCGCCGAATCGGTCAGCTGCTCGACCAGTTCGGTGCGCGCGGGGTCGACCGCCTGACGCGCATAGCGCTGCACCGCCTGCATGCGCAGTGCCGGGTCGAGCAGCGCGCGGCGCATGCGCAGGAAGTCGTCCATGCCACCCTCGCGATCCACCGGCACGCGCAGGTAGCGAAACGGCTCGGACTGGCTCTCGCGCACGCCCATCAGGTAGACCGGCGACTGGCCGTCCTGCAAGTCCACCGGCAGCATGTAGTTGTTGAACTCGCGCGCCTGGCCCGACGCGTCGCGCAGCTTGTAGCCCACGCTGGGGCCGACGTTGCGCAGCTCGCGGTTGGAGGTCGTCTTGTTGCCCGCGCCCAGGCGCGACTCGATCGCGCCGCGCAGGTCGACGCGGCGCACGTCGGCACCCGAGCCGCCGCCGTCGTCACCCATGTTCTCGACGTTGATCACGCGCAGTGCGCTGAACTCCAGTGCCATATCCTGCCCCACCTGGGCTGCATCGAGCTGCGCCGATCCGCCGACCACGCCGCCGACGTCGAAGTCGCCGTTGCCCGGGCGCAGCGATCGCGCGCGCAGGCGCAGCTGCGAGCCGCCGTCGTCAAAGCTGGACTGGTAGATTTCCACGCCCTTGTAGTTCACCGGGTGGTTGACCTCGATGCGCTGGGGCGTGCTCTCGCCGGTCACCAGGTCGTGGATCACCACGTCGCTGGCAAACAGCTTGGGCATGCCGGTGGAGTAATGCTCGACGGTGAACTTCTTGAGTTCAATGGAGAATGGCAGCTGCTGCAGCAGCACGCCATCGGACTGGCGCAGGATGGCCATGCTCGCCTGCGTGCCCTCGGTGACGACCAGGTCGCCGCGGAAGGTCGGGTTGGCCACCGACAGGCGGTGCTCGGGCTTGACCTCGGAGATCAGGCCGCTGCCGGCATACGGCGTCTTGCCGCCAAACCACATCTGCGCGCGCACCATCAGGTCGCCGTCCAGCAGCCCGCCCAGGCAAATCAGCACGATGGCGCTGTGCGCCGCGATGTAGCCCAGCTTGTTGGCCGACCCGGCCATGGCCGCCACCATCCAGCCCGTTCCGGTGGCGCCCTTGCGCTCTTGCAGCTTCACCTTCCAGCCGCGCGCCACCAGCAGCTTGCCGATACGCTGGGCCGCATCGACGGGCGCCTCGCCCGCCAGCGTCTGCTGCGCCTTCAGGCCGAAGGACAGCAGGTTTTTCTCGCGGATGTTTTCCTTGAAATTGCGGATGTCGGCCAGGTACTTGGGCGCATGGCGTGCAATGCACAGCGAGGTGCTCACGACCAGGAACGCCAGGATCAGCAGAAACCACCAGGCGCTGTAGACCGCGTTGAGCTTGAGCGCCATGAACAGCGCCGCCCAGAACGGGCCGAATTGGTTGACGTAGTTGTTGACCGGCTCGTGCTGCTGCATCACGGTGCCAATCACCGAGGCGATGCAGATCACGGTCAGCAGCGCGATGGCGAAACGCATCGACGCCAGCAGTTCGAAGAAGCGGCGCCACGCTGTATGCCAGCGCAGGTTGAGGCCGCCGTGGGTGGTGTCAGTCATGGAGAAATGCAAGGCCCTATCGCACGAAAGGCGAGCCATCTGGGTAGATGAGCCCGCCCGTTTGGGTGCAATTATCGGCTGCAGGTTCCCCGGACGCAGCCGGACACCCCTGAAGCCTTGATGGGAATCAATGCAATCCGGCGATGTAGTCGGAAACCGCCTGGATTTCGTGGTCGTTGAGCTTGGCCGCCACGTCGTGCATCACATTGTTGTTCGCGCGCTTGCCATCGCGAAAGTCCGACAGCTGCTTGACCGTGTAGTCCTGGTGCTGGCCCGACAGGCGCGGGTACTGCGACGGAATGCCGGCGCCATTGGGGCTGTGGCAGCTGGCGCAGGCCGCGATCTGGCGATCCTGGATGCCACCGCGCCAGATACGCTCGCCCAGGGTGACCAGATCCTTGTCCTTGGCAGCGCCCGGCTTGTCCTTTTGCGTGGCCAACCAGGCGGAGATGTTGCGCATGTCCGCCTCTTCCAGCATGGCCGCCATGCCCTGCATCACGGCATCGACGCGTTTGCCCGACTTGAAGTCTTCGAGCTGCTTGACCAGGTACTCGGGGTGCTGCTGCGCCAGCTTGGGGTAAGTCGTGATCGTGGCGTTGCCGTCTTCGGCGTGGCAGGCCACGCATACCTGGCCATAGCTCTCCTGGCCCTTGACCAGGTCGGGTTTGGCAGCATCGGCCGCAAACGCGGCAACCGAAGGGATGGCCACAGCGGCAGTCATCAGCAAGGAGGCAAGCAGCTTCATATCGAGGGTCTTGTGTTGTAGGCGCAAAAACCTCGCGATTCTACAATGCCCGCTATCTGGCTCCAGTCCCTCCCATCCGATCTATGTCAACAACAGAGCGCGCAAGCGCCCCCGCCGGCGCCCCGCCCACCATCACCGCCAAGGCCGCCATGGGCTGGATGCACACCGCGCGCTTTTTCACCACCGCCGCGCAACTGCACCAGTTGCCCGCGGTCGACGTGCCCGAAATCGCCTTCGTCGGCCGCTCCAACGCCGGCAAGTCCACCGCCATCAACACGCTCACACAGCAGCGCCAGCTGGCGTTCGCCTCCAAGAAGCCGGGGCGCACCCAGCACATCAACCTGTTCGCGCTGGGCCGGCAGAACACCACCGACGCGGTGCTGGCCGACCTGCCCGGCTACGGCTACGCCGCGGTCTCGCGCGAGGACAAGCTGCGCTGGCAGCGCGTGATGCTCAACTACCTGGTGAGCCGCGAGAGCCTGACGGCCATCGTGCTGCTGTGCGACCCGCGCCTGGGGCTGACCGAGCTCGACGAGGCGCTGCTCGACGCGGTGCGCCCGCGCGTCGAGGCCGGGCTCAAGTTCCTGGTACTGCTGACCAAGGCCGACAAGCTGACCCGCGCCGAGCAGACCAAGGCGCTGTCCATCATCCGCCTGCAGGCCGGCGGCGGCGAGGTGCGGCTGTTCTCGGCCCTGAAGAAGCAGGGCGTGGACGACGTGGCGCTGCTGCTGTGGCAGTGGTGCCACCCGCCCGGGGCGGCCGCCGACACGCCCGGGGCGGCCGAGGCGCCATCACCGCCAGAATCCTGACGTTTTCGCAGCCTCCAGCCCTTGCCTGGCAAGCGCCGGCAGCTATCAATCAAGGATCTCATGCACACCCGGGAAGACATCGCCCTGCCCCATGGCACCCTGCTGCGCTGCCATGTCACCGGCGAGCGCGGCCGGCCGGTACTGCTGTTCCTGCACGGCTTCCCCGAGGGCGCCTTCGTCTGGGATGCGCTGCTGGCGCATTTCGCCCAGGCCGCGCACGGCGGCTACCGCTGCATCGCGCCCTATCTGCGCGGCTACGGCGCGTCCAGCAGCCCGGCCGCGCCCGAGGCCTACCGCGCCAAGCACCTGGTGCAGGACATCGCCGCGCTGATCGCGCTGGAGGGCGCCGGCGCGCCGCTGGCCTGCCTGGTGGCGCACGACTGGGGCGGCGCCGTCGCCTGGGCCGTTGCCAACCAGCACCCGGCGCTACTCGATCGCCTGCTGATCATCAACGCGCCCCACCCCGGCGCCTTTGTCCGCGAACTGGCGCACAACCCGGCGCAGCAGGCGGCCAGCCAGTACATGCATTTCCTGTGCCGCCCGGACGCCGAGGCGCTGCTGGCCGAGGACGACTTCCGCCGCCTGTTCGTCTTCTTCGACGACCCGGCCGGCCAGCCGCCCGTCTGGCTCACGCCCGCGATGCGCGCCCAATACCGCACACTGTGGCAGCAGGGCCTGGCCGGCGCGTGCAACTACTACCGCGCCAGTCCGCTTCGCCCGCCACGCGCGGGCGACCCGGGCGCGGCCTCGGTGCGGCTGCCGCCCGAGATGCTGCGCATCGGCGTGCCGACGCGGGTGCTGTGGGGCATGGACGACCCCGCCCTGCTGCCTGCGCTGCTGGACGGCCTGCAAGACTGGGTGCCCCAGCTCCAGGTGCAGCCGGTCGCCGGCGCCTCCCACTGGCTGGTGCACGAAAAACCCTTGCTGGTGCAGCAGGCGATGCAGGATTTTTTGCTATTCAAAAAATAGCTTCGCCCAATTGCTCCACAAGGGTTTGAGCCGGATTTACCGATAAAACGATGCCTGCCCCTCGGGCCGCGTCTTGAAGCGCTTGTGCACCCAGTAGTACTGCGCCGGCATGGTGCGGATCGCCACCTCCAGCTCGCGGTTCATGCGCGCGGTGTCGGCCACATGATCGTCGGTCGGGAAATGCTCCCACGCCGGCGTCAGGCACGCCTCGTAGCCCTGCGGCGTCATGCGGCTGTACAGCGCCACCACCTTGGCCCGGCCCAGGCGGGCAAAGCGCGACAGCGACGGAATCGTCGCCGTCTCGGGCACCGCGAAGAACGGCACGAAGACCGAATCGGTCGGGCCATAGTCCATGTCGGGCAGCAGGTACAGCAGCCCGCCCTTGCGCAGGCACTGGATGATGGGCTTGACGCCGTCGGCGCGGTTGAGCATCGCCACCTTGCCGAAACGCTGGCGCCCGTTCATGAACCAGGCGTCCAGCACCGGGTTGGGGTGGGTGGCGAAGATCGAGGTGAACTCGCGCGTGGTGTTGAGCGGCAGCGCCAGGCCGCCCGCGTCCATGCTGTAGAAATGCGGCGCGAAGACGATGGTCGGTGCGTCGCCGTCCAGCTCATGCACCGCGCCGGCGAGTGTGACGCGCGAGCGCACCAGCGCCTCGGAGCCGCTCCACAGCCAGCCGCGATCCAGAAAGGTCTGGCAGAACACCTCGAAGGTCTCGCGCGCCCAGGCCCGGCGCTGCGCCTCGCTCGCCTCGGGAAAACACAGCGCGAGGTTGCGCAGCGCCACCTTGCGCCGCGGCCTGGCCAGCACGAACAGCACGCGGCCGATGAAGCCGCCGAGCGCGCGCAGCCAGGGCAGCGGCAGGCGCCCGAGCAGGTTGAGCAGCGCAATCCCCAGCCGCGCCTTCATGCCGACGGCTCCGCGGGAGCGGGGGCGGACGGATTCAGTGGGCGCGGCCGCTTGTAGCGCGCATAGCCCCACAGGTATTGCTCGGGAGATTGGCGAATCAGGAATTCCATGGCCTGGTTGATCTGCAGCACGGCGGCGTCGAGTGTAGGCGCCAGCGGCGCACCCAGTGCCGACTCCAATGCCTGCAGGTGCAGCACATAGCCACGCCCGCGCACCAGCCGCTCACAGCGCGCCAGGATCACGGCGGCACCGGTCTGCTGCGCCAGGCGCGCGGCCAGCGTCATCGTGTAGGCTTGGCGGCCGAAGAACGGCGCCCATTGGCCCAGCCCCTCGGGCGGTACCTGGTCGGGCAGCAGACCGACGGCGCGCCCGGCGCGCAGCGCCTTGATCATTTGGCGCACGCCGTGCAGGGTGGTCGGCACCGCCTGGATGCCGCCCCGGCTGCGCGCGCCCTCCATCACCCGCGCCAGCCACGGCTGGCGCGCCGGGCGGTAGAGAATGGTGAACGACCCATGCGCGGGCGCCCAGCGCCGCGCGCCCTCCTGCACCGACAGCTCGAAACAGCCGATGTGCGGCGTCAGAAACACGATGCCCTTGCCTGCGGCCCAGGCCTGCTCGACGCAATCAGCACCGCGCACCTCGCACGGCGGCAGCGCGTCGCCCTGCCACAGGCGCGGCGCCTCGGCCACCATGCGCCCGGCATGCGCCACGGCGGCGCGCACCTGGGCAAAGCGGTAGCCGGCCTGGGCGGCGTTGGCCAGAAAGCGGCGCCGATAGGTGGGCGACGCGGCAAACGCCAGCCAGCCCAGCAGTGCACCGACGGCGTGCACCAGCCACAAAGGCATGACGGCAAAAAGGCGAAACAGGGGCTGCATTAGAATGTTGGATGTCGCTGAGTTAACCCGAGCAACTTGCAGGGCGACGTTAAACACCACTGCTAAAGCGTTCGCCTCAGACTCCAAAGGCTGTGGGCAACGCCCCAAAAGCCGAAAACACAGGAGTTTATTCAAATGGCGAACGACTTTCTCTTTACTTCCGAATCCGTCTCCGAAGGCCATCCCGACAAGGTCGCCGACCAGATCTCGGACGCCATCCTGGACGCCATCCTCACCGTCGATTCGCGCGGCCGCGTGGCCGCCGAGACGCTGACCAACACCGGCCTGGTCGTGCTGGCCGGCGAGATCAGCATCAAGTCCGATGCGCCCACGCCCGACTACATCCAGATCGCGCGCGACACCATCCGCCGCATCGGCTACGACAACACCGAGTACGGCATCGATTACAAGGGCTGCGCAGTGCTCGTCGCCTACGACAAGCAGAGCAACGACATCGCCCAGGGCGTGAACCATGCCAGCGACGACCACCTGAACACCGGCGCCGGCGACCAGGGCCTGATGTTCGGCTACGCCTGCGACGAGACGCCCGAGCTGATGCCCGCGCCCATCCACTACGCGCACCGCCTGGTCGAACGCCAGGCCCAGTTGCGAAAAGACGGCCGCCTGCCCTTCCTGCGCCCCGACGCCAAGAGCCAGGTGACGATGCGCTACGTCGACGGCAAGCCGCACTCCATCGACACCGTCGTGCTGTCCACCCAGCACAGCCCCGACCAGAGCGAAACCGCCACCCGGATGAAGGCCAGCTTCACCGAGGCCATCATCGAGGAGATCATCAAGCCGGTGCTGCCCGCCGAGTGGCTCAAGGACACCAAGTACCTGATCAACCCCACCGGCCGCTTCGTCGTCGGCGGCCCGCAGGGCGACTGCGGCCTGACCGGACGCAAGATCATCGTGGACACCTACGGCGGCGCCTGCCCGCACGGCGGTGGCGCGTTCTCTGGCAAGGATCCGACCAAGGTCGACCGCTCTGCCGCCTACGCCGCACGCTACGTCGCCAAGAACGTGGTCGCCGCGGGCCTGGCGCGCCAGTGCCAGGTGCAGCTGGCCTACGCCATCGGCGTGGCACGGCCGATGAACATCACCGTCTACACCGAAGGCACGGGCGTCATCGCCGACGACAGGATCGCCCAGCTGGTGGCCGAGCATTTCGACCTGCGCCCCAAGGGCATCATCCAGATGCTCGACCTGCTGCGCCCCATCTACGCCAAGACCGCCGCCTACGGCCACTTCGGCCGCGAAGAGCCCGAGTTCACCTGGGAACGTACGGACAAGGCAGCGGCACTGCGTGCCGCTGCGGGGCTGTAAGCCCCCTGCGCGCAGCGCGGCTTTCCGTACGTGGGCGAAGTTCATATCGCGCCAGCGATGTGAACGTAGACCAAAGAACCGACAAGGCCCAAGCGCTGCGTGCAGCGGCCGGGCTGTAAAGCCCGGCGTTTGCCGAAGGCAAACCTTGGGCTTTGGGGCGGAGTTCATATCACGCAGCGATGTGAACGCAGACCACAAGGCCCAAGCGCTGCGTACAGCGACCGGGCTGTAAACCACCCACCGTGAACGCTTTGCCTTCGGCACAACCCCAATTCTGGCGCGACCCGGCCCTGCCCTTCGCCGAGTCCCGGCGCGCCCACAGCCATGCCACGCTGTCCATCGGCGTGGTCGATGAGGGCGAGAGCATCTTTCGCAGCAGTGGACACAGCACGCCGCTCGCGGCCGGCAGCCTGGTGAGCGTGCCGGCCGGCCGCGTTCACGCCTGCAACCCCGTGCCGGGCAGCACCTGGAGCTACCAGATGCTGCACCTGGACGCCGCCTGGGCGGCACAAGTGCTGCAGCACGGCGGCGCGTCCGGCCTGCCGGGGCAGGCCCATGTTTTGCATTCGGCCGTGGCCTATGGGGCGTTTTGCACGCTCAACGCCACGCTGTTTTCCAGCGCGCCCGCCGCGCACAAGGCCCAGGCCCTGACGGACTTTTTGCTGCACGGAGCCTGGCGGCATGACGCCCTGCCCGTCCCCGGGCCCGCCCGCCCCAGCGCCGCCGTCGCGCGCGTGCTGTCGGCGCTGCACGAACGCCCCTGCGACCCCTGGCCGCTGCCCACGCTGGCGCAGCTGGCGGGCATGACGCCCCAGGCGCTGACGCGGGCGATGCGCGCGGCCACCGGCCTCACGCCCCACGCCTACCAGATCGACCTGCGCATCAACGCGGCCCGGCAGCGACTGCGTGCGGGCAAACCCCTGGCCGCCGTGGCCCACGAAGTCGGTTTTTACGACCAGAGCCATTTCCATCACAGCTTCCACGAACGCGTCGCGGCCACTCCGCGCCGCTATCAGCACGCCGGCCAGCACAGCCACCAGCACGACTGACGCCGCCGCCGGCGCTCCGCGGGTTCTTTTTTTCCAAGACGCGGCCGCCGCCGCACCCGAGACTTCGCCGCGCGGTGCGCAGGGCATCGCACCCAACCCGAGGAGCGAAGCGCTGGTGCTGGAGCAATTCTTAGAACGTGTTCAAGGTCTCCCCATGGGGCCCGTTGCCCCGCCAAAGCGGCAGGTGCAAGGCGCAAAGCGCAGCCGGGCTGGTGGCCCGGCGAGCATTTGCAACGCCGCAGATGCTGCTTTGGCGGGGCAACCCTTCGGGCAAGGCAGCAAAAAACCGCACTCTTCGTTGCGCGCCTTGTCCAGGCCGCCAGCATGGCCTGCGGCGCGCGCCTCGATTGCGGCTTTTTGCTGCCTTGCGGATCCCATGGGGAGACCTTGAACACGTTCTTAATGGTCGCCGGAGCCCATTTCCTGGCCTTGCTGAGTCCGGGCCCGGACTTTTTCCTGATCGCGCGCGGCGCCTTGGCCCATGGCTGGCGCCGTGCCAGCGGCATCTGCCTGGGCATTGCCCTGGCCAACGGGCTGTTCATTGCCCTGGCACTCACCGGCACGTCACTGCTGCGCCCCGGCGGCGCGCTGTGGCTGGTCCTGCAGTGGGGAGGCAGCGCTTACCTGGCGTGGCTCGGCTGGCAGCTGCTGCGCGCGCCTGCCGCAGCGCATCGCGACCTGCCCATGCCGGGCTGGCACACCGCCCTGCCGCGCTGGAGCGCCGGCCTGCGCATGGGCCTGGCCTCGGGCCTGCTCAACCCCAAGAACGCGCTGTTCTACGCCAGCCTGTTTGCGCTGCTGGGCGATGCCGCCACAGGCGTACGGTGGTTTTACGGCGCCTGGATGTTTACCGCCGTGCTCGCCTGGGACCTGGCCGTGGCCGTCGCCATCGGCCACCCCCGGGTGGTCGCGCGCTTCACCCGCCAGGTGCCCCGCATCGAGCGGGCGACGGGCGTGATCCTGCTGCTGCTGGCGCTCGGGGTGGTGCTGATCCGGTAAGAGCGTAAACACGCTCTGAGTAGCAGAGCCAGAAACGCCAAGTGGACGGCGAGGGCGGCCACCTGCACTCAACGAGCGACAGGCCCCGCTGGAATTGCACTCGGTTCATGGCCATGACGCACTCTACGAGATAGCTGTATGCATCGACAGTTGCAGCCAGTGTGGCGGGTTTGCAAGGGTGGGCCGAGGATCGTTGCCAATCGGGTTGGCGTTTGTGCGCCAGGCTCCGTCCAGGTCGGGATAATCGCTGCCATGATCAAGTTGTTTGTCGGCCTGGGAAACCCCGGACCCGAGTATGAGAACACGCGTCACAACGCGGGGTTCTGGTGGATAGACGCGCTGGCGCGCGAGCTCAAGGTGCATCTGGTGCCCGAGCGCAGCTACTGGGGGCTGGCCGCGCGCGCCAGCGTGCAGGGGCGCAGCGTCTGGCTGCTGCAGCCGCAGACCTTCATGAACCTGTCGGGCAAGTCGGTGGCGGCGCTGGCGCGCTTCTTCAAGATCGCGCCCGAGGAAATCCTGGTCGCGCACGACGAGCTGGACTTCGCGCCCGGCACCGTCAAGCTCAAGCGCGGCGGCAGCCACGGCGGCCACAACGGGCTGCGCGACATCCACGCCCAGCTGGGCTCGGGCGACTACTGGCGGCTGCGCATCGGCATTGGCCACCCGGGCGTCAAGTCCGAGGTCATCCATTGGGTGCTGAAAAAACCCGCGCCCGAGCAGCGCCAGCAGATCGAGGAGGCGATGGAACGCGCCCTCAAGGCCTGGCCGCTGCTGGTCGATGGTGCGATGGACAAGGCAGCGCAGCAGATCCACACAGTGACGCCTGCGCGCCCCAAGCCCGCGCGCGCGGCCAGCGTGCCCCCGCCCGCCGCCTGACAGATCCATGGCTCGCTTCGTGCTCCACCGCCTGCTGACGCTGGCCGCCACGCTGGCGGCCGCATCGGCGCTGGTGTTCGCGGTGCTCGAAGTGCTGCCCGGCAATGCCGCCCAGATGCTGCTGGGCCCGGACGCCGCGCCCGAGGCGGTGGCGGCACTCACCGCGCAACTGGGGCTGGATCAGAGCGCCTGGCAGCGCTACGGCCACTGGCTGGCGGGCCTGGCGCGCGGCGACCTGGGCGTGAGCCACGCCTACGGCACACCGGTGGCGGAGCTGATTGCAGAGCGCCTGGCGCTGACGGTGCCGCTGGCGCTGCTGGCCATGCTGCTCACCTGCGTGCTGGCGCTTGCCGCCGGCGTCTATGCTGCGGCCCACCACAACCGCGCCGGCGACGCGGGCGTAATGGCGCTGGCGCAGCTGGGCATTGCGATTCCCAACTTCTGGTTCGCCATCCTGCTCATCCTGCTGTTCTCGGTGAAGCTGCAGTGGTTCTCCGCCGGCGGCTTTCCGGGCTGGAGCGCGCAGGACGGCGGCGGCTTGTGGCCCGCGCTGCAGGCGCTGGCACTGCCGGCGCTGGCGCTGGCCGTGGTGCAGGCGGCCATTCTGGCGCGCGTGACCCGCTCGGCCGTGCTGGACGTGTTGCGCGAGGACTTCGTGCGCACCGCGCGCGCCAAGGGACTGAGCCGGCGCGCCGCGCTGTGGCGCCACGTGCTGCGCAACGCGATGATTCCGGTCGTCACCGTCATGGGCCTGCAGTTCGCCAACCTGCTGGCCGGCACCATCGTCGTCGAGAACGTGTTCTACCTGCCCGGCCTAGGCCGGCTGATCTTCCAGGCGATCGCCAACCGCGACCTGGTCGTCGTGCGCAACTGCGTGATGCTGCTGGCGGCCATGGTCGTCGTTGTCAACTTCGCGGTCGATCTGCTGTACGCGGCGATCGACCCGCGCGTGAAGGCTGCCGGGCTGTGAGCACCGCCACGCCTTTTCTGCGGCGCGCGCTGCGCCACAAGAGCTTTGCCATCGGCGCGCTGCTGACGGCGGCGCTGCTTGCCGCCGCGCTGCTGTCCTTCGTCTGGACGCCGTGGCCGCCCGCCGAGGTGCAGATGGACGCGGCGCTGCAGGCGCCCGGCGCCAGCCACTGGCTGGGCACCGACGCCTACGGGCGCGACGTGCTGTCGCAGCTGCTCGTCGGCGCGCGCGCGACGATTGCCGTCGGCGTGATCGCCGTCGGCATCGGCCTGGTCGCCGGCGTCGCGCTGGGCCTGCTGGCGGCAGCGCGACGCGGCTGGATTGAAGAGCTGGTCATGCGCGTGGCCGACTTCACCTTTGCCTTTCCCGCTCTGCTGCTGGCCATCATGCTCACCGCCGTCTACGGGCCGGGCATGGTCAACGCCATCATCGCCATCGGCATCTTCTACATACCGACGTTTGCGCGGCTGGCGCGCGCGTCGGCCAAGGCAGTGTGGACGCGCGAGTACGTGCTGGCCGCGCGCGCCTGCGGCAAGGGCGGCTGGCGCATCACCATCGAGCACGTGCTGCCCAACATCGCGCCGGTGCTCATCGTGCAGGCCACCATCCAGTTCGCGCTGGCCATCCTGGCCGAGGCCGCGCTGTCCTACCTGGGCCTGGGCACGCAGCCGCCCCAGCCCTCGTGGGGGCGCATGTTGAGCGAGGCGCAGACGCTGATGTTCCAGGCACCGCTGCTGGCCGTCTGGCCGGGCCTGGCCATTGCGCTGGCAGTGCTTGGCCTGAACCTGCTGGGCGACGGGCTGCGCGACCTGCTCGACCCGCGCCTGGCGCGCGCACGGTGACCGCGATGGACAAAAACGGCACGCCACTGCTGCAGGTCGAGAACCTGGCCATTGCCCTGCCCACGGCCGGCGGCCTGGTGCGCGCGGTGCACGACGTCGGCTTCACCCTCGCGCGCGGCCAGACGCTGGGGCTGATCGGCGAGTCAGGCTGCGGCAAGTCGCTCACCGCGCTGGCGCTGATGGGCTTGCTGCCCGAGGGCGCGCAGCTGTCGGGCAGCATCCGCCTGCACGGCCAGGAACTGCGCGGCCTGGCCGACGCCGCCTGGTGCCGGCTGCGCGGCAACCGCATCGCCATGGTGTTCCAGGAGCCGATGACCGCGCTCAACCCGCTGCACCCCGTCGGCCGCCAGATGGCCGAGCCGCTGCGCCTGCACCAGCGCCTGTCGGCGCGCCAGGCGCGCACGCAGGCGGTGGCGCTGCTCGAACGCGTGGGCATTGCGCAGGCCGCGCAGCGCCTGGGCGACCACCCGCACCAGTTCTCGGGCGGGCAGCGCCAGCGCATCATGATCGCCATGGCGCTGGCCTGCGGCCCCGACCTGCTGATTGCCGACGAGCCGACGACCGCGCTGGACACCACGCTGCAGCGCCAGATCCTGGAGTTGATCGGCGCGCTGGTGCGCGAGAGCGGCATGGCGCTGGTGCTGATCTCGCACGACCTGGGCGTGATCGCCCGCCACGTGCAGCGCACGCTGGTCATGTACGGCGGCACCGTGGTCGAGGCCGGCCCCACGCCCCAGGTCTTTGCCCGCCTGGCCCACCCCTACACGCGCGGCCTGTTTGCCGCCCGCCCGCGCCTGGGCGCCGCGCCCCACGCCGGCGCGCGCCTGCCGACGATTGCCGGCACCGTGCCCGCGCTGGGCGACCTGCCGCCCGGCTGCCCGTTTGCCGGACGCTGTCCCTGGACCATCGCCGCGTGCAGCGAGCGCCTGCCCGCCGCGGTCGACCTGGGCGCAGGCCACAGCGCGCGCTGCATCCGCCTGGACACGCTGCCCACTCTCGATGCCGGAGGGCAGAGCGCATGACCGCCCCGCACCAGCCGCTGCTGCGCGTGCGCGACCTGTCGCACCACTACCCGCTGCCGCGCCAACGCCTGTGGGGTCCGCGCCCGCAGCTGCAGGCGCTGCGCGGCGTCAGCTTCGACCTGCACGCCGGGCGCAACCTGGCCATCGTCGGCGAATCGGGCTCGGGCAAGTCGACGCTGGCGCGGCTGGTGATGGCGCTGGACACACCAACGGCCGGCAGCGTGCAGCTGCTCGGGCGCGACCTGCACCGCCTGCCGGCGCGGCAACTGCGTGCGGCGCGGCGCGACTTCCAGATGGTGTTCCAGGATCCCTACGGCTCGCTCGACCCGCGCCAGAACATACAGGCCATCGTCACCGAGCCGCTGCGCGCGCTGGCGCCCGTCGGGCGCGCGCAGCTGCGCGAGCGCTGCGCCCAGGTGCTGCACGACGTGGGCCTGCGCTCGGGCGACGCGGGCAAATACCCGCATGAATTCTCTGGCGGCCAGCGCCAGCGCATTGCAATTGCGCGCGCGCTGATCACGCGCCCGCGCCTGATCGTCGCCGACGAGCCGGTCAGCGCACTGGACGTGTCGGTGCAGGCCCAGGTGCTCAACCTGCTGCTGGATCTGCAGCAGGCGCACGGCATCACCTACCTCGTGATCAGCCACGACCTGGCCGTCGTCAGCCACCTGTGCCCGGACACGCTGGTGCTGCGCCAGGGCGAGGTCGTCGAGCGCGGCGCCACTCAGCAGCTGTTCACCCGGCCAGAGCATCCCTACACGCAGGCACTGCTCGACGCCGTGCCGCGGCTGGATCCGGCGCCGCTGTAGTACAACCAAACCCCCGCCCGACCCGCACAAGGAGATGTCACCCATGTTCACCCGCCGCACGGCCCTGGTTTCGGGCGCACTGGCCGCAAGCGCCCTGGCCACTCCGCTGCACAGCCTCGCGCAAGGCAAAAAAGACCAGATCACGCTGGCCCTGGCGCTGGAGCCCACCGGCCTCGATCCGACGGCAGCGGCCGCCTCGTCGATTGCCGAGGTCACGCTCTACAACCTCTACGAGACGCTGACCAAGATCCAGTCCGACGGCAGCGTCGTGCCGCTGCTGGCCGAGAGCTGGGAGGTCTCGCCCGACCTGCGCACCTACACCTTCCGCCTGCGCCGCGACGCGCGCTTTCACAACGGCCAGCCGTTCAACGCACACAACGTCAAGTTCTCGTTCGAACGCGCCGCGGGCAGCGACAGCACCAACAAGGACAAAAACCTGTTCGCCGGCCTGGCGACGCAAGTGCTCGACGACTACACCGTCGTCGTGACCAACCGCGACGTCGAGCCCGACCTGCTGTTCCTGCTGGGCCAGGCGACGGCCATCATCGTCGAGCCGACCAGCGCCGCCACCAACGCCACCCAGCCCATGGGCACCGGCCCCTACCGGCTGGCGCGCTGGAGCCGCGGCGCCTCGATCACGCTGGCTGCCTGGAGCGACTGGCGCCGGGCGGCCAAGATCCGCATCAAGAGCGCCACCTTCCGCTTCATCCCCGACCCGGCCGCGCAGGTGGCGGCGCTGCTGGCCGGCGACGTCGACCTGTTCCCGCGCGTCGCCTCGCGCGGCCTGGCACAGCTCAAGGCCAACCCGCGCCTGCAGGTCATCGTCGGCGGCTCGCGCGCCAAGACCATCGTCGCGGTCAACAACGCGCGCAAGCCGCTGAACGACCAGCGCGTACGCTGCGCCATTGCCGTGGCCATCGACCGCAAGGCCGTCATCCAGGGCGCGGCCGAGGGCCTTGGCGTGCCCATCGGCAGCCACTACGTACCCGGCGCCTTCGGCTACGTGGACACGACCGGCATCAACCCCTACGACCCCGAGAAGGCCAAAAAGCTGCTGGCCGAGGCTGGCGTGAAGACGCCGCTGCAGCTCACCATGACGCTGCCGCCCACCGCCTACGCGCGCCAGGGCGGCGAGGTCATCACCGCGCAACTGGCCAAGGTGGGCATCCAGGTCAAGACGCAGAACGTCGAGTGGGCGCAGTGGCTCAGCGGCACCTACACCAACAAGGACTACGACCTGAGCATCATCTCGCACGTCGAGCCCTTCGACCTGGCCAACTACACCAAGCCGGACTACTACTGGGGCTACCACTCCGACGCATTCAACGCACTGTTTGCACAAATCCAGCACGCCCAGCAGCCCGCCGACCGCGCCCGCCTGCTGGGCCAGGCCCAGCGCCTGCTGGCGCAGGACTGCGTCAACGTCTATCTGTACCAGCCGCAATGGGTCACCGTGGCGGCCAAGGGCGTGCACGGCCTCTGGCGCGACATGCCCATCTTCGCCAACGACCTGTCGGCGCTGTCCTGGTCATGAGCGCGCTGCATGCCCTCGGCGCCTGCGCGCTGCTGGAGCGCTACCGCAACCGCAGCCTGTCGCCGGTGGACGTGGTGCGCGACGTGATCGCGCAAATCGAGCGCTGCGAACCCCAGCTGCACGCCACCTGGCTGGCACGCCCCGAGGCCGCGCTGGAGCGCGCGCGAGAGAGCGAGCAGCGCTGGCTGCGCGGCGCGCCCTGCGGGCTGCTGGACGGCGTGCCGCTCACGCTCAAGGACAACATCGCCACCGCCGGCGACCCCACGCCGCTGGGCACGGCCGCGCTGCCCCTGGTGCCGGCCGACGAGGACGCACCGCCGGCCGCGCGCCTGCGCGAGGCCGGCGCGGTGCTGGTCAGCAAGACCACCATGCCCGACTACGGCATGCTGTCCTCGGGCCTGTCGTCGTTTCATGCGCTGGCGCGCAACCCCTGGGACACGCGCAAGGGCCCGGGCGGCTCCAGCGCCGGCGCGGGCGCAGCGGCGGCCGCGGGCTACGGCCCGCTGCACCTGGGCACCGACATCGGCGGCTCGATCCGCCTGCCCGCCGGCTGGTGCGGCGTCTTCGGCCTCAAGCCCAGCCTGGGGCGCGTGCCCATCGACCCGCCCTACACCGGCCGCGCCGCCGGCCCGATGACGCGCAGCGTCGCCGACGCCGCGCTGATGATGCAGGTGCTGAGCCAGCCGGACGCGCGCGACAGCATGAGCCTGCCTCCGCAGGCCATCGACTGGCAGTCGGCCACCGCTGGCGACCTGCACTGGCTCAAGGGCCTGCGCCTGGGCCTGCTGCTGGACGCGGGCTGCGGCCTGCCGGTCGACGCCGAGGTGCGCGCCGCCGTCGAGGACGCCGCCCGCCGTCTGCAGGACGCAGGCGCCCACATCGAGCCGATGCGCCCGTTTCTCACGCGCGCGATGCTGGACGGCATGGATCATTTTTGGCGCATGCGCTCGTTCACCGACATGCAAAAGCTGCTGCCGGCGCAGCGCGACAAGGTGCTGCCCTTCATCCGCCAATGGGCCGACAGCGCCGCGCCGCTGAGCGGCGCCGAGGTATTCAACGCCAGCCAGCAGTTCCACGCCACGCGCGTGGCCACGGTGCGCGCCTGCGCGCCCTATGACTTCGTACTCTCGCCGGTCGCGCCGATTACCGCGTTCGACGCCGAGCTGGCCGCGCCCACCGACGATCCGCTGCGCCCGCTGGAGCACATCGCCTTCACCGTGCCGTACAACATGTCGGAGCAGCCGGCCGCGTCGATCAACTGCGGCTGCAGCAGCTCGGGCCTGCCGATCGGCCTGCAGATCGCCGGGCGGCGCTTCGACGACCTGGGCGTGCTGCGCCTGGCGCATGCCTTCGAGCAGCTGCGCGGCCCGCAGCGGCCCTGGCCGATGCAGCCGTAGAACAAATCAATCAGGCAGCTGAGTCGGATCCCAGCGGGCGGCCAGCGGCGCCGCTGCAGTCGCAGCTGGCGCGCGGCGCGGCCCTGGTGCAGCAGCCACGCCCGGCTCGGGCGCCTCGCTGGCCGCCACCAGCGGCAGCGGCCCCATCGCCCGCCCGTAGATGGCGCGCACGCGCTCCTGGAGCGACGGGTGACTGTCCAGATAGTGGCGCCAGCGCCCGTCCCAGCCGGGTAGCTCGACCAGCAGCATGTGCTGCACCGCATGGTGCGCCAGCGCCGCGTTGCCCGCCGTCGCCGTGGTGCGCTGGCCCGCCAGCGTCTGCTGCTGCGCCATGACCTTGCGCAGCGTGCCGCCCAGGCCGTCGCGGCTGCGCGTCCACTGCACGGCGCGCGCATCGGCCAGGTATTCGCGCTGGCGCGACACCGCGGCCTTGAGCAGCCGCCCGGCGAGCCAGCCGGCGCTGCCCGCCACCATGATGGCGCTGCCGAACCACCATGCCAGGCCGCCGCGCTCGCGCACCGTGTCGCCAAAATTGAAGATCAGCTCCAGCCCGAAGACCATGCCCGCCAGCTGCATGTTCAGCCGCGTATCGCCCTCGTGCAAATGACTCAGCTCGTGCGCCACCATGCCCTGCAGCTGCTCGCGCGTGAGCCAGTCCAGCGCGCCCTGCGAAACTGCGACGACCGCGTCACTCTCGTCCCAGCCGGCGGCAAACGCGTTGATCGCGGTGACGCGCGGCAACACCATGGCCTGCGGGCGCGACATCTGCGCGGCAATGCACAGCTCGTCGACCACATTGCACAGCCGCTGGTCGGCGTGCGAGATGCCCGGACGCGCCTCGCGCGCACCCACGCGCCGCGCAAGCTCGACGCCGCCTGCGCTCAGGTTGGAGGTCTCTATCCACCAGCCGCCCAGCACCAGCATCAGCGACACACCGACATTGGTTGCCAGAAAACCGGCCGGAAACGGCAGGTCGAACCCCAGCGCCATGCGCAGCAGCAGCCAGGCCAGCACCAGCGCCGCGTGTACCGCCACCAGCAGCAGCACGACCGCCAGCGCGAACGCCAGCAGCAGGCGACGCGTGCGGGTGCGCGCCGCGTCTTGCCGATCCCAAAAGCGCATTTTGGAGAAGAATCAGCCGAAGCTGACGCGCGGCGCCTCGCGCTCGGCGTCGCTGCGCGTGGATTCGAGCATCGCCGCCGGTGCAAAGCCGAGCAGGCGCGCGACGATCAGCGCTGGAAACTGCATGGCCGCGTCGTTGAACTGCAGCACCTGGTCGTTGTAGGCCTGGCGCGCAAATCCCAGGCGGTTCTCGGTGCTGCTCAGCTCTTCGGAGAGCTCGCGCATCGTCGCGTCAGCCTTCAGGTCGGGGTAGTTCTCGGCCACGGCCAGCAGGCGGCCCAGGCTGCCCCCAAGCAGCCCTTCGGCGCTGGCCAGCGCGCCCACGAGCGGCGCGCTGGTGGGCTGGGCGCGCGCCGCCTGGGCGGCACTCACTGCCTGGCCGCGCGCGGCAATCACCGCCTCCAGCGTCCGTGATTCGTGCTGCAGATAGCCGCGCGCCACCTCCACCAGGTTGGGAATCAGGTCGTAGCGGCGCCTGAGCTGCACGTCGATCTGCGCAAACGCGTTGGCAATGCGGTTGCGCAGCATCACCAGCCGGTTGTAGGCAAAAACAGCCCACAGCACGACCACTCCCAGCGCGGTCAGCGTCATCCATCCCGTTGTCGTCATGGTTTTTTTCCTCCCTGGTTGATCGGTGGCGCCACGCCGGGCGACCCTGTTCAGCGCTGCTCGGCCAGCGTCTGGCAGACAATGCAGCGCGCGGCCTGTGGCTGCGCCTGCAGCCGAGCCAGGCCGACGGGTTGGCCGCAGTCGGTGCATTCGCCGTAGCTGCCGTCGCCCAGACGTTCGAGCGCCGCACGCACGGCCACCAGCTCGGCGTGGTCGCGCCCCGCTTCGGCCTCGTACACCATGGTTCGCGCCATCTGGTTGGCCTGGTCGCGCGGGCTGCCGGCAGGCTCGGCATCGCCGCGCGCCGTGGCAGCGGCGGCGTCAAGCGTGCGCTGCTGCACCGCGCCAAGCTCCTGCAACAGTTGCTCCTTGCGCTCCTCCAGCCGCGCACGCAGATCGGCACGCTGGGCGTCGGTCAATACGTCGAAGGTCGTCATGGTCGGCTCCTGGATCAAGTTACAAAATGACAATGATTTCATTGTGCCGCATGCAGCGCCTCGCACCTGCTGCGCAGCGCCTGCACGTCCAGCGGCTGCGCCGTGTCGACCGTGATGGCCAGCGCGCGCTCATCCGGCGTGAGCGGCTCGGCGCGGCGCAGCTGCTGCTCCAGCACCTGCAGGTCAGCCTCGGACGCGTCGCGCCCCTGGGCGCGGCGCTGCGCCACGCGGGCGCGCAGCACGTTCAGGTCGGCGCGGCAGTGCACGATGGCATGGGGCTGACCCAGCTCGCGTGCCAGTGCCAGAAAGCGCTGGCGTTCGCCGCGGCGCAGAAAGGCCGCGTCGACGATGACCGGGTAGCCCGCCTGCAGCAGCGCACGCGACAGTTGCAGCAGCCGATCGAAGGTGCGCTCGCTGTCCTGGGCGGTATAGATGTCCAGCCCATGCGCCGCGGAGTCGTCAAGCGCCTGCAGGCCGTGCAGGCGCTTGCGCTCCACGTCCGAGCGCAGGCGCACCGCGCCCAGCGCGGCCAGCAGCGCAGCTGCCACGCTGGACTTGCCCGAACCCGACAACCCGTGCATCAGCAGCAGGCACGGGCGCTGCGGCTGCGCCAGCTGGCGGGCGCAGGCCAGGTAGTCGGGGCCGACCGGCGCCGCCGCGCCCTGGCCCGCCTGCTGCTGCGTGCGCAGCCGCTGCGTCATCAGGCGCACCAGCGCCCGGTAGATCTCGTAAGGGCGCAGCACGGCCAGGCCGTCATAGTCGCCGCTGACGGTCAGATAGGCGTCGAGGCAGCGCCACGCCAGATCCGCGCGGCCGTGGGCGTGCAAATCCATCGTGAAAAAGCCGATGTCGGCCAGCGTGTCGGTCCAGCGCAGCGCGTCGCTGAACTCGATGCAGTCGAACGCAGTGAGCGCGCCCTGCCACTGCACCACGTTGCCCAGGTGCAGGTCGCCATGGCCTTCGCGCACATGGCCTTGCGCCTGGCGGCGCTCCCACAGCGGCGCCTGGTTCTGAAACGGCGCACGCAGGCGCTGCAGCCAGTCCTGCTCGGCGGGCAGCAGCAATGGCTGCAGCGTGGCGAATACGTCATCGACCGCCTGGCGCACCTGTGCGGCGCTGCCCAGGCGGCTACCCGCCGCGGCCGCAGGGACGCCGGCATGAAAGTGCGCGATGGCGCCGCCGAAGTCCTCGACCAGCGCACCGTCCAGCCGGTTCGCGCGCAGCAGCGCCGCGGCTTCGACGTCGGATGCAAAGCGCCGCATGCGCAGCACCCAGTCGATGGCCTGCGCCGAGTCGGCTCGCGCGTCTGGGTCTGGGTCACCTAGCCGCGGCGCGCTCTCGCTGCCGAGCACCGGCATCACGTCCAGGTACAGCTGCGGCGCCAGGCGACGGTTCAGCCGCAGCTCTTCCTGGCAGAAATGCCGACGCGACTGCAGGCTGCGAAAGTCGGCAAACGGCAGCGCAATCGCCTTCTTGATCTTGTAGGCATGCGCGGGCGTGAGCAGCAGCTGCGACAAATGGGTTTGCACCTGCTGCACCGGCGCGCCGCAGTCGTGCTGCAGCCACGCTTGCAGCGCCTGCACCATGCGCTGTTGGCCGGTTTCATCGAGTTCGGGGGCGGGTGGCGTTGCAAAGGTCATGCCTTGAATCTACCAATCCGCGCGGGATACGGCGGCGCTCAGCGCGGGCGCGTCTGCAGCGAGTCGGCCCAGTCGCCCAGCACCACGCCCTGGCCGGCCGGCTGCTGGTTGCGCGAGTTGGAGCGCCACACACCGCCGGCCCAGCCCAGCTGCGGCTCGGTGCGGTACCAGAACCAGCGGCCGTCGGCGTCCTGCGCCAGCCAGTCAAAGCCTTCGGGTGCCTCGCGCCAGTCGGGCATCCATGGTGAGTCGTCCGTCGTCGCTGTCATCTGCCGTCCCCGGAGCGTGTTCACGACGAGGCGCGGCGCAGCGTCTCGACCACCGGCCGCGCCAGCACGCTGCGCAGCCCCCACCAGCCCGCCAGCCAGGCCAGCAGCGCCCCGGCGGCGCTGCCCGCCAGCGGCACCCAGGGGCGGATGGCCCATGCGAAGTCGAATACCCAGCGCGCCAGCAGCCAGCCCACGGCGACGGCCACCAGGCTGGCCAGCAGGCCGGCCAGCAGGCCCACGCCCAGCAGCTCGGCGCGCTGCACCTGGCGCAGCAGGCTGGCGCGCGCACCGACGGCGCGCATGATGGCGAATTCGCGCGCGCGCTCCTCGCGCGTGGCAGTCACCGCGGCAAACAGCACGACCAGGCCGGCGGCCAGCGTGAAGGCAAAGAGAAACTCCACCGCGCGGATGACCTGCCCAAGCACGCCTTGCACCTGCGCCAGCGTCGCGCTCATGTCCACGTTGGTGATGTTGGGAAAGTCGCGCACCAGCGCGTTGTCGAAGCCGGCCAGGCTGGGCGCGCGGTAGGCAGCCAGGTAGGTGATGGCCACGTCCGGCATGCTGGCGACCGGGTACATCACGAAAAAATTGGCGTGCATCGAGCTCCAGTCCACATGGCGCAGGCTGGTGATGCGCGCCTCGGACACGACGCCGCCCATGTCGAAGCTGAGCCGGTCGCCCAGCCTCAGCCCCAGCGTCTTGGCAATGCCTTCCTCGACGCTGACCGCGCCCGCCTCATCGGGCGTCCAGTGCCCGCCAATGATGGCGTTGTACGGCGGCGGCTCGGCCGCGTGCGAGAGATTGAACTCGCGCTCGACCAGGCCGCGCGCGCGCTCGTCGGCATAGTCGCCCTCCTGCACCGCGCGGCCGTTGATCGCCACCAGCCGCCCGCGGAACATCGGATACCAGTCGAGCTGCGTGACGCCGGCGCGCGCCAGGTGGGCGCGAAAATCCTGCGCCTGCTCGGGCAGGATGTTGAGCACGAAGCGGTTGGGCGCGTCAGCCGGCGTGGCCTGCTGCCAGCTGGCAATCAGGTCGGTGCGCAGCAGGACCAGCAGCACCAGCGCCAGCAGCCCGACTGCCAGGCTGGAGACCTGCACCACCGCGTAAGCCGGGCGCGCGGCGATCTGGCGCGTGGCCAGCACCAGCCAGCGCGGCGCGCGCTGCTCGTTCACCACTCGGCGCAACAGCGCCACGGCCAGCCAGGCCAGCAGTGCAAACAACAGCACGGCGACGGCAAAACCGCCGACGGCAATCGCTCCCATGCGCAGGTCGCGGCTGAGCGCCAGCAGCAGCGCGCCAAATCCGCATGCAGCCAGCACCAGCACGCCCAGCGAAGCGCTGCGCACGCCGCCCAGTTCGCGCCGGATGACGCGCAGCGGCGGCACGCGCGCCAGTTGCAGCACCGGCGGCAGACCGAACGCGGCGAGCAGCGTCAGCCCCACGCCCAGGCCGGCTGCGGCCGGCCAGGCACTGGGTGCAGGCAGGCTTGTCTGAACCAGGCCGGCCAGCAGCAGCACGAAAACCTGGTGCACCGCCAACCCCAGCAGCACGCCCAGCGCGCTGGCGCACAGGCCGATCAGAGCAAATTCGACCAGGTAGGCACCGGCGATCTGGCGCTGGCTCTGGCCCAGCACGCGCAAGAGCGCCGCCGCATCCAGGTGCGACTGCGCAAAGCCGCGCGCCGACAGCGCCACAGCCACTGCCGCCAGCAGCGCGGCCAGCAGCGCCACCAGGTTGAGGAACTGCTGCGCGCGATCGAGCGTCTGGCGCATCTCGGGGCGGCCGCTGTCGAGCGACTCCACGCGCGCGCCGCGCACGCCCGGCCGCTTGACCTCCTGCTGCGCCCAGTCGGCAAAACGCTGCACCGCGGGCGCCGCACCGGCCACGGCAAAACGGTAGGTGATGCGGCTGGCCGGCTGCACCAGCTGCGTGGCCGGCAGGTCTGCGGCGTTCAGCATGACACGTGGCGCAAAGCTCATGAAGCCGCTGCCGCGGTCGGGCTCCAGCGTGATGATGCGCGTGGCGCGCAGTGCCGACTCGCCCAGCAGCAGCTCGTCGCCCAGTTGCAGGCCGAGCGATTCGAGCAGCGGCGCATCGACCCAGACCTCGCCACGCGCGGGAATTCCCTGCGTCGGCGCGCCGGGCTGGTTGACCGCGCCACTGGTCTGCACCACGCCGCGCAGCGGGTAGCCCGTCTCCACGCTCTTGAGCGCCACCAGACGGCTGGCACCGCCCTGTGCGTCGCCGGCGCGCGCCATGGTTGGAAAGCCCAGCGTGGTGGCACTGTCCAGCCCCAGCGCCTGGGCGCGCTGCACGAATGCTGCCGGCGTGGGCTGGTCGCTGGCGACGACCACGTCGCCACCCAGCAGCTGCAGCGCGTCACGCGCCAGCCCCGCCTGCAGCCGGTCGGCGAAAAATCCCACCGAGGTGAGCGCCGCGACCGCCAGCATGACGGCCACGACCAGCAGGCGCAACTCGCCCGCGCGCAGGTCGCGCCACAACGCACGCCAGCCCAGCACCCAGGCCGAAGGCCCGAAATCAGCCATGTTCCGCATCCTTTGCCGCGCCACCCGCCTGCCGTTGCAAGCCGCCAGCCACCGCGATCCGCCGCTATCAAATTCTGTACAAAGATACTAGGGTTTACCTTGTCGCAAGGGCGATACCCCAGTTCTACACTGGGTTTGCCCTAGGGACGTCCATCCCTACCCCACGGGGCTGGTAGCGCCCACCGCGGCGCACATACCAACAAAAAGGAGATACCGACATGGACATGCACCGCAGACAGTTCTTCCGCGTCAGCGCGGCGGGATTGGTCGGGTCCAGCCTGGTGGCGATGGGATTCTCACCCGCCGCTGCCCTGGCCGAAACCCGAGCCTTCAAACTCGCCAGCGCCACGATGGCGCACAGCATCTGCCCCTACTGCTCCGTCAGTTGCGGCATGCTGATCTACAAGCTGGGCGACAAGTCCAAGAACGCCACCGAGCACGTGATCCACGTCGAGGGCGACCCGGACAACCCGGTCAGCCGCGGCTCTCTGTGCCCCAAGGGCGCGGGAGTGATGGACATGATCAACTCGCCCGCCCGCATCAAGTACCCGTCGGTGCGCGAAGCCGGCAGCAAGGAATGGAAGCGCATCAGCTGGGACGAGGCGCTCACCCGCGTCGCCAAGCACATGAAGGCCGACCGCGACGCCAACTTCGAGACCAAGAACGCCGCCGGCACCATCGTGAACCGCTGGCTGTCCACCGGTTTCCTGATCTGCAGTTCTTCGAGCAACGAATCGAGTTATCTCACGGTCAAAGTCGCGCGCGGCCTTGGCATGGTAGGAATCGACACACAAGCACGCGTTTGACACGCACCGACGGTGACCAGTCTGGGCCCGACATTCGGTCGCGGAGCGATGACCAATTCATGGACCGACATTAAAAATGCCGATCTGATCATAGTAATGGGCGGTAATGCCGCCGAAGCGCACCCTGTGGGGTTCAAGTGGGTAGTCGAGGCCATGCAAAAACGCAAGGCCAAGCTGATCTCGGTCGACCCGCGCTTCAACCGCACGTCTGCGGTAGCCGATTTTTATGCGCCAATCCGCAACGGCACCGACATCGCCTTCCTGGGCGGCGTCATCAACTGGCTGCTGAGCAACGACAAGATCCACCACGATTACGTCAAGTTCAATACCGACGCCACCTTCCTGACCAAGCCGGGCTTCAAGCTCGACAACGGCATCTTCAGCGGCTACGACGAGGCCACGCGCTCCTACAACAAGTCCACCTGGGGCTACCAGCTGGGCGAGGACGGCTACGTGCTGGTCGACGAGACGATGCAGAACCCGCTGTGCGTCTACCAGCAGCTCAAGAAGCACTACAGCCGCTACACGCCCGAGATGGTCAGCAACATCTGCGGAACGCCTCAGGACAAGTTCCTGAAGATCTGCGAGATGCTCGGCGAGATGTCCGCGCCCGACAAGACCAGCACCATCCTGTATGCGCTGGGCTGGACGCAGCACACCGTAGGCAGCCAGAACATCCGCACGATGGCCATGATCCAGCTGCTGCTGGGCAACATGGGGCGCCCGGGCGGCGGGGTGAACGCACTGCGCGGACACTCCAACGTGCAGGGCGTGACCGACATGAACGCCTATGCCGAGGTGTTTTCGGGCTATCTAGGTGCGCCGATGGATTCCGATACCACCTACGAGGGCTACATCAAGCGGCTCACGCCCAAGGCCATGCGGCCCAACCAGTTCAACTACTGGAGCAACTTCCCGCGCTTCTTCAACAGCCTGATGAAGTCGTACTACGGCAAGGCAGCGCAGCCGGAGAACAACTTCTGCTACGACTGGGTTCCCAAGTTCCCGGGCGGCTACGACGCGATGCATTTGTTCGAGCTGATGCACCAGGGCAAGATGAACGGCTTCATCTCGCAGGGTTTCAACCCGCTGGCCACGGTGCCCAACAAGAACAAGCTGTCGTCGGCACTGGCCAAGCTCAAGTACCTGGTCATCATCGACCCGCTGGAGTCGGAGACGGGCGAGTTCTGGAAGAACTACGGCGCGCTCAACGACGTCCAGACCGAGAGCATCCAGACCGAAGTCTTCCGCCTGCCCAGCACCTGCTTTGCAGAAGAGGAAGGTTCGCTCACCAACTCCAGCCGCATCGCGATCTGGAAGGATCAGGCGGTCGAGCCGCAGGGCGAGGCCAAGCCAGACTCGGAGATCATGGCGCGGCTGTTCATGCGGCTGCGCGAGATGTACGCCAAGGACGGCGGCGCGCTGCCCGAGCCCATCCTCAACATGGCCTGGGACTACACCCGCCCACTGGTGCCGTCGGCCGCCGAGCTGCTGCGCGAAATCAGCGGCAAGGCCATCAGTGACGTGCTCGCGCCACCCGACCCGAACAACCCGGGTGCGGCGCGTGCGGTGCTGGTCAAGGCAGGCCAGCAGGTGCCGGGCTTTGCCATGCTGCGCGACGACGGCTCGACCGCCTGCGGCAACTGGCTGTACTCGGGCTGCTGGAGCGAGGCGGGCAACCTCACCGCGCGACGCAGCCTCGACGACCCGACCGGCCTGGGCGTGTACCAGAACTTCGGTTTCTCGTGGCCCGCCAACCGCCGCATCCTGTACAACCGCGCCAGCGCCGACAAGGACGGCAAGCCCTGGGCGCCAAACAAGAAGTACGAGTACTGGAACGGCAAGACCTGGACCGGCGCCGACGTGCCTGACATGCTGCCCACGGCGGCGCCCGAAATCGGCATGGGCTCGTTCATCATGAACCCCGAGGGCGTGGCACGCCTGCACGCCATCGGCATGGCCGACGGCCCCTTCCCCGAGCACTACGAACCGTTTGAAACCCCTATCGGCGTCAACCCGCTGCACCCGGACAACCCCAAGGCCATCAGCAACCCTGCGACCCGGGTGTTCAAGAGCGACATGGACGCCTTTGGCAAGAAGGAGGAGTTCCCCTACGCCGCGACCACCTACCGGCTCACCGAGCATTTCCACACCTGGACCAAGCACGCACGGCTCAATGCCGTCGTGCAGCCCGAGGCCTTCGTGGAAATCAGCGAGGAGCTGGCCAAGGAAAAGGGCATTGCGCACGGCGACAGCGTCAAGGTGAGCAGCAACCGCGGTCACATCGTGACCAAGGCGGTGGTCACCAAGCGCATCAAGCCGTTCCCGGTCAATGGCCAGCAGGTGCACTTGGTCGGCATCCCCTTCCACTGGGGATTCACCGGCCAGACCAAGCCTGGCTACATCGCCAACACGCTGACCCCGTTCGTTGGTGATGCCAACTCGCAAACGCCCGAGTTCAAGGCCTTTCTCGTCAACATTGAAAAGGTGTAGCCATGTCGAGTCTGCAATCACAGAATGTGGTCGCCCGCTCGGCCACGACCACCCCGCCGCCGCAGGCACGCGAACACGTGCCCGAGGTCGCCAAGCTCATTGACATCTCCAAGTGCATCGGCTGCAAGGCCTGCCAGGTGGCGTGCATGGAGTGGAACGACCTGCGCGACGAGGTGGGCACCAACATCGGTGTCTACGACAACCCGACGGATCTCACGCCCCAGTCATGGACGGTGATGCGGTTCTTCGAGGTCGAGCCCGAGCCCGGCAACCTGGAGTGGCTGATCCGCAAGGACGGCTGCATGCACTGCGAGGATCCAGGCTGCCTGAAGGCCTGCCCATCGCCGGGGGCCATCGTCAAGTACGCCAACGGAATCGTGGACTTCATCAGCGAGCACTGCATCGGCTGCGGCTACTGCATCAAGGGCTGTCCGTTCGACATCCCGCGCATCAGCGAGAAAGACCACAAAGCCTACAAGTGCACACTGTGCTCCGACCGCGTGATGGTGGGACTGGAGCCCGCCTGCGTGAAGACCTGTCCGACCGGCGCCATCACCTTCGGCACCAAGGAGGACATGGTCGCCTACGGCGAGCAGCGCGCCGGCGAGCTGCAGGAGCGGGGCTTCCAGAACGCGGGGCTGTACAACCCCGAGGGCGTGGGCGGCACGCACGTCATGTACGTGCTCAAGCACGCCGACCAGCCCGAGCTGACCCACCTGCCCAAGCAGCCGGCCATCAGCCCCTGGGTGTCGGTCTGGAAGGGCTGGACCAAGCCGGTGGCGCTGGCTGCCATGGCAGGAGCGGCACTGACCGGGTGGTTCCACTATCTGCGCAAGGGCCCGCTGGAGATCAGCGAGGAAGATGAGCAGGCCGCCGCCGACGAGGCGACACAAGGAGAGCAGTCATGAAACCGCTACAGCTGCAACGCTACAGCGCGGGTCAGCGCTCCAACCACTGGATGGTCGTGCTGTGCTTCGTGCTGGCCGCCGTTTCGGGGTTTGCGCTGTTCCACCCCGCGCTGTTCTGGCTCACCGCACTGGTGGGCGGGCCGCAATGGGCGCGCATTCTGCATCCCTACCTGGGCATCGCGATGTTCGTGTTCTTCCTGGGCATGTTCATCATGTTTGCCGCCGCCAACCTCTGGCGCGGGGAGGACTCCGAATGGCTGGCCACGGCCGGCAAGGTGGTCTCCGAAGGCAACAAGGTGCAGATCCCGCAGAAGACGGGCAAATACAACGGCGGGCAGAAACTCGTTTTCTGGTCCTTCACGTTGAGCCTGATCGTGCTGCTCGCCACCGGGCTGCTGTTCTGGCAGGCATGGTTCGCCTCCAGCGTGCCCATTCCACTGCAACGCGTGGCCGTGACGCTGCACGCCATTGCCGCCTTCGTGCTGGTGCTGACGTTCATCGTCCACGTCTACGCCGCCATCTGGGTCAAAGGCACGCTGCACGCCATGGTGCGCGGCAGCGTCACGCTGGGCTGGGCGCGCCACCACCACCCACGGTGGTTCCGCGAGCAGATCCAGGCCCAGGGCATCAAGCGCAAGTAGGAGAACGCACGGTGCGCGCCGGCTCGCGCAATCCAGCCACAGCCGGTCGCACTGCACAAATTCTCAACACCCAGCCACGGGGCGGACAACAACCCTTTGCCCCTTGGGTTTCCCCCTCGACAGCTGCCGCACGGTGCAACACACTGGCGGCAGCTTTTTTGTGAGTGACACGACCTTGAACAAACCCACACCGACCACCATCACCCGCACGCCTGAAGAGATCCTGAACCGCAGCGGACAGGAAATTCCGGCGCTGCTGCTGCCCCGCCCCGACCAGGTATTTGCCGAGCGCGCGCTGCGCCTGCGCCAGCTCGCCGCGGGCCATGCCATGCGCGACTACCTGATGCTGCTGGCCGTGGTCTGCGAGGCGCAGCACACGCAGGCGCAGGGCGGCCTGCACGTCCCCGCGCCGACGGCTGCGCAGTGCGAGGCGGCCGCGCAGGCGGGCGAGCCCGCGCTGGATGCGGTGCACTGGCCGCGCGACGCGCAGTGGCGCAGCCAACTGCGCGCGCTGCTGGTGCAGGTGCTGGACAAGCTGCCGGCCGACAGCCCCGCGCGCACCGTGGTGCAGCAGGCCGCGGCGCTGGACGACGACACGCTGGAGCAGCAGGCCAACCGGCTGCTGGCCGGCATCACGCTGGGGCTGGACATGGCCACCGCACCGCTGGTGGCCGCCGGCCTGCAGCTGTACTTCACCCAGCTGGCGGCCGCCGCCGGCGCCGCGCTGCTGCCCCACCACGCACCCGGCAAGCACAGCCCGCGCTGCCCCTGCTGCGGCAGCCTGCCGGTGGCCAGCATCACACGCCTGGGCGGCTCCCAGGAAGGCCAGCGCTACCTGCACTGCACCCTGTGCAACACGCAGTGGCACATGAACCGCGTGCAATGCACCCACTGCGGCGCCACCGACGGCATCCAGTACCAGTCGCTGCAGGCCGTGCAGAGCGACGGCAAGCCGCTGCAGCGCCCATCCATCGAGGCCGAGACCTGCGACGCCTGCCACCATTACCTCAAGGTCGTGCACATGGCGCAGGATCTGCACGTCGAGCCCCTGGCCGACGACCTGGCCTCGTTGACGCTGGATCTGCTGGTGTCCGAAACCGGCATGCAGCGCCACGGCACCAACCTGCTGCTGCTGTTTGGCGAGGCCGAGGAAGAAGCCCAGGAGGCGGACACCGGAGTGCATTGATGGATCAGCCCTTGCCTTCCGTGGCTCACGGGGCGCAGGCGCAGCATCTTGCAGGCACCGACACCGCCCCCTCCACCACAGCACCGCAGCGGCCCGATGGCGCTGCAATCGTTCCCGCCAAGGCACTGCCCGCGCTCGACCGGCTGCTGCGCCTGCCCGCATGCAGCGCGCTGCTGGAAGCGCACGGCGCCACGCTGGTCACCCAGGAGGCGCGCGCGCTGCTGGCCGGCCTGCGCAGCCAGGCCGTGGCCGGCACTTTGGCTGCGCAGCACATCACCGACGCCGCGCTGGCCGACGCCCTGGCGCTGCGCGTGCATGCGCGTCTTGCGCCGCGCATGCAGGCAGTGCTCAACCTCACCGGCACGGTGCTGCACACCAACCTGGGGCGCGCCGTGCTGCCGCAAGCGGCGCTGGCGCAAATACAGGCGCTGATGGCCCAGCCCAACAACCTCGAATACGACCTGGCCAGCGGCGCGCGCGGCGACCGCGACAGCCTCGTCGAAGGCCTGCTGTGCGAGCTCACCGGCGCCGAGGCCGCCACCGTCGTCAACAACAACGCGGCCGCCGTGCTGCTGACGCTGGCCGCCCTCGCCCACGGGCGCGAGGCCATCGTCTCGCGCGGCGAGCTGGTGGAGATCGGCGGCGCGTTCCGCCTGCCCGACGTGATGGCCAGCGCCGGCGCGCGCCTGGTCGAAGTGGGCACGACCAACCGCACCCATCCGCGCGACTATGAGAACGCCATCGGCGAGCACACGGCGCTCCTGATGAAGGTGCACACCAGCAACTACGCGGTGCAGGGCTTCACCGCCAGCGTCAGCGAGGCGCAGCTGGCGCCGATTGCCCACGTGCACGGCCTGCCGGTGGTCACCGATCTGGGCAGCGGCGCACTGGTCGACATGGCGGCGCTTGGCCTGCCGCCCGAGCCCACGCCGCAGCAAATGCTGGCCGCCGGCTGCGACCTGGTCACCTTCAGCGGCGACAAGCTGCTGGGCGGGCCGCAGGCCGGGCTGATCGTCGGGCGCAAGGCGTTGATTGAGCGCATCAAGAAACACCCGATGAAGCGCGCACTGCGCCTCTCCAAGCTGCCGCTGGCCGCGCTCGAAGCAACGCTGCGCCTGTACCTGCGCCCCGAACATCTGACACGCGAGCTGCCCACGCTGCGCCTGCTGACCCGGCCGCTGGCCGACATCGAGGCCACCGCGCAGGCCCTGCTGCCCGCGCTGCAGCAGGCGCTGGGCAGCCGCTGGCAGGTCGAGCAGGTGGCGCTGCAGGGGCAGATCGGCTCCGGCTCGCTGCCCATCGAGCGCCTTCCGTCCGCGGGCCTGGCCATTGCCCCGGTGCACACCAAGACCAGCGGACGGCAGCTCGAAGCGCTGGCCACCGCGCTGCGCCGCCTGCCCACGCCCGTCATCGGCCGCATTGCGCAAGACCGCCTGCTGCTTGACCTGCGCTGCCTGGAAGACCCGGCCGACCTCACGCGCCAGCTGCATGCGCTGCCCATGGAGGCGCCATGATCGTCGGCACCGCGGGCCACATCGACCACGGCAAGACCACGCTGGTGCAGGCGCTCACCGGCGTGGACACCGACCGCCTGCCCGAGGAAAAAAAGCGCGGCATCAGCATTGCGCTGGGCTACGCCTACCTGGACACGCCGTGCGGCGAGCGCATCGGCTTCATCGACGTGCCCGGCCACGAACGCCTGGTGCACACCATGGTCGCCGGCGCCAGCGGCATCGACTACGCGCTGCTGCTCGTCGCCGTCGACGACGGTCCCATGCCGCAGACGCGCGAGCACCTGGCCGTGCTCTCGCTGCTGGGCATCACGCGCGGCGCCGTCGTCATCACCAAGGCCGACCGTGCCGCCGACGGCTGCGTCGGCGAGGTGCGCGCTGAGATGCAGGCGCTGCTGCGGGGCACGACGCTCGAGGGCGCACCCATCCTGGCCGTCTCGGCCCAGACCGGCCAGGGGCTGGACGCGCTGCGCCAGCTGCTGAACGACGCAGCGCAGCAACAGGCCGCCAGCGCCCCGCCGGATGCCGGCACGCATGCACCGCGCCTGGCCATCGACCGCGCCTTCACGCTGCAGGGCACGGGCACCGTGATCACCGGCACGCTGCACGCGGGGCAGATCCACGTGGGCGACGAACTGGTGCTCGCCCCCGGCGGCCAGCGCGCGCGCGTGCGCAGCCTGCACGCGCAGAACCAGCCGGTGCAGACCGCCCACGCCGGCCAGCGCTGCGCCGTCGCGCTGGCCGGCCTGGCGCGCGAGCAGGTAGAGCGCGGCCAGTGGCTGGTCGCGCCCGCCGTGCAGTTGCAGACCCACCGCATCGACGTGCGCCTGACCCTGTGGCCCGGCGAGGCAAAGGCGCTGCGCTCCGGTATTCAGGTACAGCTGCACCTGGGCGCGGCGCACACCAACGCCTCGATCGCGCTGCTCGATGCCGCGCAACTGGCGCCCGGCGCCTCGGCGCTGGCGCAGCTGGTGCTGCACCAGGACGTGGGCGCCTGGCATGGCGAGCGCGTGCTGCTGCGCGACGCATCGGCCAGCCGCGCCATCGCCGGCGCCGTCGTGCTCGACCCGCTGGCGCCCACGCGCTACCGCCGCACACCCCAGCGCCTGGCCGAGCTGGCCGCGCTGGAGCAGCCCACGCCCGCAGAGCGCCTGGCCGCGCTGCTGCAGGTCGCGCTCCACGGCGTGGACCTGGCGCGCTTTGCCACGGCGCAAGGCTTGCGCGCGGGCGACGCCCTCGCCACCCCGGATGGCACGCTGGTGCACGCCGGCCACGCGCTGGGCGCGGCGCAGGTACAGGCCTGCGACGCCGCGGCACTGCAGGCGCTTGCGCAGTTCCATGAACGCTCCCCCGACGAACTCGGCCCCGACGCCGCGCGCCTGCGCCGCCTGGCGCTGCCGCGCCTGCCGCTGCCGCTGTGGCAGGGCCTGCTGGCGCAACTGGCCGTGCAGGGGCGCGTCGTGCAGCGCGGCGCCGTCGTTCACCTGCCGGATCACGGCGCGCAGCTGTCGGCGGTGGAGACACGCATTGCCGAAAAGGTGGCGCCGGCGCTGGCCGAGGCCGGCTTCGAGGGCGCCTGGGCGCGCGACCTGGCCCGCAACGCCGCCGAGCCCGAGCCGCTGGTGCGCACCACGCTGGCACGGCTGGCGCGCCGCGGCGAGTTGCACCAGATCGTCAAGGATCTGTTCTACCCACCCGCGACGATGGCCCGACTGGCGCAACTGGCACGCCAGGTGGGCGCCGCCAACGACGGCGTGGCACTGGCAGCGCCTTTTCGCGACGCAACAGGCCTGGGACGCAAGCGGGCCATTCAAATTCTGGAATACTTCGACCGCATCGGCTTCACGCGCCGCGTAGGCGTGGAGCACCGGCTGCGCAGCGACAGCACGCTGTTCACAGCCGAACCGGTTTCAGCGAAAACGCCGCAGGCCGCGCACCCCAGCAGGGCCTGACGAAGATTTCGATACGGAAGGGCAACCATCCTGGTGGGTGGGCCGGGCTTCAAACCCGGTGGGCGGCGCCAAGCGCCGCCGGGTGGGTTCGACTCCCATGCCTTTCCGCCACACATCTGCATTCAGCGCAAGCCACCGCGCCGTTTGCCGCTCCATGCGAGTGGGTGCATGGCATGCATCAGTGACTGCCTGGCGACATCGAAAAGGGCAGCTGATCAACCACTGTTTCAGGACTGAAGCTGCTCGCGCACCGCGCGGCGGCTGAGCTTGCCCACCGCGGTCTTGGGAATTTCAGGCACGAATACCACGCGGCCGGGCTTCTTGTAGCCCGCCAGTTGCCCGGCCACATGCGCAATCAGCGCCGCCTCGTCCACCTGCGCCCCGGGCTGCAGCGCGACCACGGCCGTCACCATCTCCACCCACTTGTCGTGCGGCGTTCCGACCACGGCGCATTCGCGCACCGCCGGGTGCGCCATCAGGGCGTTTTCCACCTCCTGTGGATAGACGTTGTACCCGCCGGTGATGATCATGTCGGACTTGCGGTCGCGCAGATGCAGGAACCCGCGCGCGTCGAGCAACCCCATGTCGCGCGTGTGCACCCAGCCCTCGGCGTCAAAGGTCTCGGCGGTCAGGGCAGGCGCGTTCAGGTAGCCGGAGACCGCAGAGGGCGCGCGCACCAGCACCTCGCCGATCTCCCCTTGCGGCAGATCCCGGCCGTCGTCTCCGACGATGCGCAGCTCCACGTCGATGGCCGGCTGGCCGCACGCGTCCAGCAACTCACCCACATGGTGCTCCGGACGCAGCACGGCCAGGCACAGCGGCACCTCGGTCTGGCCGAAGTACTGCCAGAAACGGTGCTGCCCCCAGGCGGCCATTGCGCGCTCGATGACCGCGCGCGGCATCGGAGACGCACCGTAGATCACCGCCTTGAGCGCCGAGACGTCGGTGCCGGCAAAGTCCGGGTGGGACAGCAGCATCTGCAGCATCGTCGGCACCATGTTGATCGTCGTGATGCGCTCCTGGGCCAGCAGGCGCAGATAGGCGCCCGGCTCGAACGCCGGCATGATGACCGTGCGCGCCCCGCGCAGCCAGAACGGCAGCACGAACACGCCGGAGGCATGGATCAGCGAGGCCGCGTGCAGCATTGCGTCGTCAGGCCCCACGGGCATCAGGTTCAGCAGCACGTTGCGGCAGACGCCGGCGTAGGACGCCTGCGTGTGCTGCGCCGCCTTGAGCGTGCCGGTCGTCCCGCTGGTGAAGAGCGTGAGCACGATGTCGTCCGGGTGCACCGCAATGTCCGGCGTCTTGGCAGATTGCTGCGCAGCGAGCGCGACCAGGTCGGCGCCGCCCTGCACCTGCGCATCCAGCCCCAGGCATTGCAGGCCACCCAGGCGGGCGGCCAGCGCGGCGGCGCGCTCCTGCAGATCGGCGCCGAACACCAGCGTGGTGCAGCCTGTCTCCTGCAGCATGCGCGCGTGCTCGTCCAGCGACAGCCGGGCATTGAGCGGCACGCGGTTGAGTCCGGCCTTCACGCAGGCGAAGTCGGTCGGCACGCTGTAGATGCCGTTGTTGAGCAGTAGCGCGACGCGCTCGCCCTGGCGCACGCCCCGCGCCATCAGCGCATGGGCCAGCTGGCTGCTGAGGGCGTCCACCTGGTCGAAGGTAAGGTTCTGCACACCGCAGGTAATCGCCACGCGCTCGCCATGCAAGGCGGCGCCCCGGCGTATGAGCTCAAGATAGGTGGGCTGGCGTGCAGCGCCGGCGTTGGTGGTCATGGTTCGTCTCCTGGTGTTGGGAAAGTCAAGGCAGTGAAGGGGCTTTGATTCATTCGCTGCGGTCAAACATGCCGTGGCGCCCGGCGCCTTCGGCAAAACGCCGGGCGCCGCCCACGCCCTCGGCCGCCACGATGGGGGTGCTCCAGCGGCCCTCCTGGCGCAGGGCATCGGCCAGGGGAAGGCTCCATTGGGCGTAGGCCGAAGCGCGGTCGGCCAGCATGCAGCGCTGAGGAAAACCGGCAATCTGGCGCGCCAGGAGCTCGGCCGCGGCCAGCGCGCCGCCAGGAGGCGCGATGCGGTTGGCCAGCCCCATGGCCAGCGCCTCCCGGGCGTCGACCGGGCGACCGGTCAGGATCAGATCCAGCGCGCGCGACATGCCGATGGCCCGAGGAAGGCGGACCGTGCCGCCATCGATCAAGGGCACGCCCCAGCGGCGGCAGAACACACCGAAAACGGCGTCTTCGGCCGCCACGCGCAAATCGGCCAGCAGCGCCAGCTCCAGGCCGCCGGCGACGGCATAACCCTCCACGGCCGCGATCAACGGCTTGGACAGAGCCATCCGCGTCGGCCCCATCGGGCCGCTGCCCCCGCCATCGGGGTCGAGCTCATTGCACAACTGCGGATCGCCCACGGCCCCCAGGTCGGCACCGGCGCAGAAATGCCCGCCGCCGCCGTGCAGGATGGCCACCCGCAATTGCTCATCCGCCTCAAAACGCTCAAACGCATCGCGCAGCGCGCGGGCCATCGGGCCATGCACCGCGTTGCGCTTGTCGGGCCGGTTCATCGTGATCCGGCACAGCGGCCCATCGGTGGAAAACAGCACATCGTCACTGGTCATCGTGTCTCCTGGCGTTGGTAAGGAATGCCAAAATCCTAGGAAATATTTCAATATTTCTCAAATATGGAAGATCAAGGAAATATTTTTGGCAATGCACCCACCGCCCCCGAGCTGGTGCTCGACCTGCTGGTGGCCGACGGTGGCACGCTCTCGGCGGCGGCCATCTGCCGGGCGGGTGCGCTGATGGGCATCGAGGCCCAGGTGGTGCGCGTGGCCCTCACGCGTCTCCTGGCCCAAGGCAAGATCAGCCGTAGTGGACGGGGAAGCTATGTGATCGAACGCCGCCGCCACGCGCTGACCGATGCCGTGGATCGCTGGTGGCGGCACCAGCACCATCAACTGCCATGGCAGGGAGGCTGGATTGCAGTCATCGACGGCGACGTGCGCCGCCAGAACCAAAAGACCTGGCGGCGCCACCAACTCGCCTTGCAGTTGCGCGGCTTTGCCGCGCTGTCTCCCGGCCTGTGGCTGCGCCCCGACAACCTCCGAGGAGGGGTGAAGGCCGAACAGGCCAGCGTGCGCACCCTGGGGTTGGCGCCCCAGGCGCTGGTCGTGCGCATGGAGGGCCTGGACGCACAGGCGCGCAACCGCGCCGACCGGCTGTGGGACAGCCTGCAGCTGCCACAGCGCTACAGTGCCATGGCTGACTCGTTGCAGGAAAGCGCCCGACGGTTGCCAGCGATGCCACTGGCGGACGCCACGCGCGAGTCATTGCTGCTGGGACGCCACACGATTGCAGCACTGCTGCGCGACCCTCTACTACCCGCCGAGTTGATGGATGGCGAACCCAGAGAGCACCTGACGCAGCTGATGCGCAGCTATCAACGGCAGGCACGCAAGGTGTGCCGTGCATTTTTGGCGCAAACAAACCCGTGAAGGTATCCAGTCCGCCCTGAACAATTCCGTTTTCAACTGCCGGCAGGCTGGTGCTCATGCGAAGCGGCGAGCAGCACAGCAATGACAGCCTGCATCGACAGCCCGAATCGGGCGCAATAAAGCCGCAGTGCGG